>JAJFHC010000241.1 GCA_021775835.1 Hyphomicrobiales bacterium
CGGCCGGAACCTCTACGACAAATCCCGCCTCGTCGACAACATTGCCCGCAATGTACCGCGCGATGCCCGTCTGCGCATCACCGGTGTGTCGTCTATCGCGACCCTCAATCAGCACCTGCGCGCCCATCCCAGCGACAGCAATGCGCTTCAGTTGGTCAGCACGGTAACCGCTACCGCCAATCTGCAAATCGAATTCAACGACGCGTCCGGCGCCTTTCAGCGTCGTGAGGGCGTCAGTGAACTCACTCTCGAAGTCGTCGAGAAGGTGCGGCCATGAGTACCGGTTCCCACACACCGAAACGTTCCCTGTTCTGGGGCGTGTCCCTTATGGCCATTTTGTCATTGCCGGTGGTCGGCGAAGCCTTCCCGGACGATGGCAGCGGAGGCTTTGAGGTTCCCGCCATCTTCGCCGACTGGCTTATCAGCGGAACGGTTGCGGCGCGAACCGAGAACTACAATGTCAAGGGAGACAAGGCCTCGTCCTCCTACCAGTTCCTTGGCAATCAGGGGTACGGCGAACTGGATCTGTCCGCCGTCAACGAAGTCTCCCCTTATGAGACGATATCGGTAGACCTGCACGGGCTGGTTAATTTTTCCGACTACCGGTCCCAGTTTCGATCTGGCACCCTGGAGCGGGCCAAGGTCACCTGGGAAAAGGGCGATGCGGGCGTTCCCTTCCGACTTGAGGGCGGTGATATCTACAGTTATTTTTCGGGCCGGACGCTGCAACGCTCGCTCAAGGGCGGACAGGTCGAAATCCAGCCGGCGGGTCCGATGCCGGGAGTTGAGCATTCGCTCATCCTTGCAGCCGGCGCACAAAATTCCGTGTACCGCGATTTCGGCGACCCGAGGCCCTACCACGCCGGGGCTTCGTATGTGGTGTCGATTTCTGAGGCCGCCGACTTTGGTTTTCATTTCGCCCATCATGACTCCAATCTCAACGGGCCGGGCTTTCGCCAGAATGTCGCCAGTGTCACGGCGGGCAAAACCCTGAACGCGCTGGGACAGCAGGTCGCGCTTGAAGGGGAACTGGCCTATCTCAAGGGTGGGTTGACTGACACCACGGAGGGCGAAGACTTTTCAGGCTATGCCCAGGTGACGGGAAAGAGCGAGACCTTGCCGTTCGACTACCGGTTCCGGTTTGAAATGGCGGGTGGCGAATTCACGCTGATCGGCGGCAGCGTTGCTGCCAACCGCGAAGCGGAAGAGGCTCATGTTGGTTGGCGTTTCGCTGACGGTCTTTACCTCACCGCCCGGCATCAGCGATTTGTCGACCAGCGGTTCTTTCTCAATGAACGCTACACACATACCAATGGTGTCAACCTTGCCGGTCCCCTGTTTCAGGACTATGTGCCCGGCCTCACCGGCAACATCGCCACCACATTGCAAAGTGTGGAAGACGACGACAGAACCGTCGACACCGATACACTGACGACGCAGGCCAGCTTCAACATGCCACTGGATGCGGAGACAACCGGTACCCTTTCGCTCTTCTGGCAACACGGTGAAGACAATCTGACCGACGATAAGACAAAGACCAGTCAGGGTGAGATTGCGGTCAGCAGGGGGTTCAGATTCCAGGACTGGGAAATGTCCGTGCGGCCAGGCGTCTCCATGCGGCACACCAGGACGGCAACCAGCACCGACACCGACCTGGGCGTCAGCCTTGCGCTCAGCGCGCGTACCGGAGATCATTCGTTGTCCCTGAATGGGCGGTATGCCGACCAGCAGCGCAAGGGTACTGTCACGTCCCAGATCTACAACACATTTGCAACGGCCCAGTACGGATATCAGTATGACCGGCACAGGTTCGGTGTAGAAGGGGAATACGTTCGCCGCAATCCCGCCGGCGGCTTGCACACGACGAGCTACAAGACCGCCTTGTTCTATGAGTTCAGTTTTGACAAGCCGGCGCGTCGCAAACCGGAAACCACCGAGGAAGACCGGCCGACCAATGCGGCGCTTATGCTGATGGCCCCGGGCACCTCGCTCACGGGGGCGCAGGCACAGTATGCTTCGGCAGGCTTTGGCGCCGGCCTCGTCCGGGGCAACACAACGGTCTTCGAGCGTCAGATATTGCCGCGGGCGGGTGGGCGCCAACGGGTCGTTTATGAAACAAGTGGCGGGCGCGTCACGCGTTCCGGTGTTCTGATCGACTTGCCGGAGATTGGCGCGGAACAGGCGTTCGTCGCTGTCCTCGAAGAACTGCTGGACGTCTACGGCAATCCGGATCTCACCTTTGAGGAAGGCGTCATTGGTGCGGGCCTAGGCGATGCGGTTGCCACGGGACGACTGATCAGGATTTATGAGTGGAAGGTGCCCGGCGGCACAGTGAGATTGGGTCTCCCTGCCCGCGGGGACCGCGTTGTCCGGGCGGAGGTCGTCTTTGCCAGGACCTTTCCACCACAACAGACAAGACGTTGGGGATTCAATAATGTGTTCTGATAGGATGGGCCAGCTCACATGCGCGCATGACGGCGGTCAAATGACAACTGAAGGCGAACCGAGGTTCCAGGGCTGATGATCAAGCTTCTGCTGGTTGATGATCACACATTGATGCGGCGCCTCCTGGTCGATGAATTGTCGGCTGTGGAAGACTTTGAAGTCGTTGGCGACCTATCGACGGGAGAACAGGCCCTGGAGAAGGCAGCCCTGCTGGCCCCGGATGTCATCGTCATGGATGTGTCTCTACCGGGTAAGGACGGGATTGAGACGACAGCCCTGATGCGGGCCGGTGGTAGCGAGACGCCAATCCTGTGCCTGACGATGCATTTCAGCAGGCAGATTCTCAACCGAGCGCTCAAGGCCGGCGTCAACGGGTACCTTCTGAAACACGACGCGTTTGATGACCTGATCTATGCCATCAGAAAGGTGAGCGAGGGATCCAATTACGTGAGTCCGCAATTCATGACCCGGGCCCTGACGTCCGACGAACAGCCCGATACCGACGACGGCACGCGCCTGGACCGGCTGACAGAGCGAGAAAGAGAGATCATCGTTCAGATCGCCAACAGCCGCAAGACATCCGAAATCGCAGACATCTTGTCGATTTCAGAACGAACCGTTGATGCCCATCGGCGCAATATTCTGGCCAAGACCGACCTGAAGCAAATCGCCGAAATCACCCGCTTTGCATTGAGAACCGGACTTGTGACTGACGACTGAGTGACATCTCTCGGGCAGGACCCCGGGACGAAGCAACACGTACATCGTATGTGGAGGAGGCAGTCGGCAATTGAACTGCGGCTCACTCGGCCCTAGATGTATCCCGGTAGTCGTCTATGAACGCGCTTGTCGCTTGAAAGGGCGGTTGAGGTCCGACTCGGCAAACTTTGCCGATGCTTTACACAGTCTTTCGTTCGGCTGCCTCGGCTCTTGAACATCCGGTTCCAGCGCCTTGAGGTGTTCGGCCTTATCCGTCGGCACTCTGGCCCGCTTGCCAGAATCGACTTTGGCCTTTCACCTGCTCGTGTAACGCCTGCAGCACACACCTATCTTCTCCACCATCAAGTCAATTGTCGCACAGCACTTGGGATACCCACCCTAGTGATCCGATACCATGCGTATTACCTGCGCTCGAACGCCGGGTGAAACTTGTTCGTTGCCTCGCTCATTAAGGCTTCCTTTATGCAAGAGTTAGAGCCCTTGGCGATGCCTGGGCGATTCAGATTAAGAACAAACCTCGCAGCGAGGATGGGTGCGATGTTTTAATGTGAAGCTCTAAGCAGTACATTGTATGTATCTGCGGTGTTTACCCGGGTGGAAACGTCTGTGTGATTACTGCTGATGGTACGTTTTGAATTCATCCACTTTCTAAGACACGAACGCCGAATTCCTCTTCATTGAAAGGTAGCCGCCAAGTGGCAGGTTTTGTAGCAAATGTTTTACAGTCAGGGTGCTAAGTCACTGATATTTTGAAGTGAGCCCTTCGGGTCCCATGGTCACAATGAGAGTCCTTTGGTTTGATACTTCATTGTTTTCAGTTTGGCGAGCGCGCCGGGTGTGGAGCCATCAGGTAGCTCAAGCGCCCGGCGCGCGGTTGCCGGTGGATTGCCGTTCAGGGCCGAGTGTGGCCTGACGTTGTTGTAGTCGTATCTCCATCTGTTGAGCTTGATCCGGGCGTCTGCGAGGCTCTTGAAAACCTCTTCATTGAGAAACTCATCGCGAAGTCGGCCGTTGAAGCTTTCCACGAAAGCATTCTGTGTCGGCTTGCCCGGTTCGATGTAATGCCAGGCGACACCAGTGTCGTTCTGCCATTCAAGGATAGCGCGGCTGGTGAATTCACTGCCATTGTCGCTCACGATTTTCTGCGGCTTGCCGTAGAGCCGAATAAGCCTGTCCAACTCTCTGGCGACACGGACGCCGGAGATTGAAGTATCGGCGACAAGGGCAAGGCTCTCTCGGGTGCAATCGTCGATCACAGCCAGAATGCGGAAACGGCGGGCCTCACCGAACACATCCGACACGAAGTCCAGCGACCAGCGCTCGTTAGGACACAACGGAATATCCAGAGGCTCTCTCGTGCCAGTGGCGCGTTTGCGTCCCTTGCGCCGCTTCACCGCAAGGCCTTCTTCGCCATAGAGCCGTCTCAGCTTCTTGTGGTTCATATGTATACCTTCGCGTTCCAGCATCAGGCCGATCCGGCGATAGCCGAAACGACGGCGTTCGTGAGCGATCTCACGCATCCGTTGGCGGATTGCTGGATTGTCCGCTTCCCGTCTGCGCCGCACGGTCTTGGGATCGACGCTGACCAGCCGGCAGGCGCGGGCTTGCGAGAGGCCGCGACCCGACATCGCCTTGAGCGCCGCCACCCGCTTCAACTGGGGCGTCGTCAGTTCTTTCCCAGCAGGTCCTTCAGCACCACATTGTCCAGCATGCTGTCGGCCAGCAACCGCTTCAGGCGGGCATTCTCACTCTCAAGCGACTTCAACTTCCGGGCATCGGATATATCCAGGCCACCGAACTTGGCCTTCCACTTAATGGGATGGACTGTTCTCCCTCTTTTGAGGTGAGATCGATCATTCAATTGATGGAGGAAAACATGACTGAAGTAGCTGTTGTCGGTATCGATCTGGCCAAGAACGTGTTCCAACTTCACGGGGTGAACGCTGCAGGCCGAATTGTCTTGAAGCGCCGAGTGATGCGCGATCAACTTATGCAGGTCATCGCGCAATTGCCTTCTTGCCTGATCGGTATTGAAGCGTGCACCGGCGCATTCCACTGGCAGCGCGAATTCGAGCGATTCGATCACACGGTTAAGGTGATGGCGCCCCAGTTCGTCAAACCGTTCTGCCGAGTGCAGAAGAATGACAGCAACGATGCTGAGGCAATCTGCACGGCGGTGCAGCAACCCAATATGCGCTTTGTACCCAGAAAGACCACTGAACAACAGGATATCCAGGCTCTGCACCGGGCCAGACAAAGATTGGTGAACCACCGGACGGCATTGATATCACAAATGCGGGGATTGCTTCTGGATCGCGGTGTTGCGATCGCCAAATCCGCATCACGGGCGCAACGCCTGATTCCGCAGATCATCAGTGATCCAACGATTGAACTGACCGATTTGACCCGGGAGATCATTGCCAGCCTCTATGCCTTCCTGCTGCAACTCAACGACAAGATCAAAACATTCGATCGGCGGATAAATGACGTCTTCCGCGCAAGTCCGGTATGTCAGAGAATAGCCAAGATCAGTGGTGTTGGGCCCAAGACCGCGACGGCTATGGTTGCTGCGGTGGGTGACGGGACAGACTTCAAGAACGGGCGGCACATGGCAGCATGGATGGGCCTTGTGCCGCGCCAGCGTTCAAGCGGTGACAGCCGAGTTCTTTTGGGGATCAGCAAACGCGGAAGCCAGCAATTACGAACCTTGCTCGTCCACGGTGGCCGAGCCGTGGTGCGCACCGCTTCCAAGAAGACAGACCCGATGAGCGAATGGGTCAATCAGCTCAGGCAAAGGCGTGGATACAACCGTGCGGCGGTTGCCGTCGCAAACAAGAACGCAAGGATAATCTGGGCCTTGCTTCGACACGGAGAAGAGTATCGCGCTGCAATCTGAGAACCTGCCTCGAATTGCAAGGATGGAATGGAAGATGGAATGACCGGTCGGACCGGCGCATACGGAACCTGGTTTTTATAACGGCCCGACGAGGCCTACCATTTGTTGAGGCGTATGTGCGCGGATGCCCCATTTGGGCGCTTCGAGAAATCGATGACGCCGGATAGATGTTTGCAATCGACCTTGTGTCAAACAATCTGAAGATCCAGCTTGCAACGGGAGAACAGTCCATAGATGTAGTATGTTCCCTGGCTGATCCCGTGACGCCGACACACCTCCACTGTCGCCATGCCGCGCTCCTGCTCGGCAAGGATCGCAATAATCTGTTCTTCGCTAAATCGTGACTTCCTCATGTCCGTCTCCTTGGGTGACGGACTCTCTCTTCAGATTGTGTTGCAAAAGTCGGTTGAGCATTTTTGCGAACAGTGATTCTATTTCCCTAGTGCATCAGCTTTGGAGACGGTGTGATGATGGGGCGTCAGACACGAGGTCAGGAACAGCTTTTCTACGAATTCAACCTTGAAG
>JAJFHC010000242.1 GCA_021775835.1 Hyphomicrobiales bacterium
CATCAGGCCCACGAGTTTGCGTGCCGGATGGAACACCCGCAACGAGAAGACTTGATGCTCTTCTTGAGGGGCGGGTTGCATTTTCGAAAAAGGAAAACCAATGTCCAAAGGCAACAACAAGCGCGGCAACAAGGAAGCCAAAAAGCCAAAGAAGGAGAAGCCGAAGGTGTCCGCCACCGCTAATTCAAACGCTGGAAAGGCGCCAATCGTCGTAGCCGGCAAGAAAATCAAATAGGACAAATTGAGCGGGTCAGTGAACGATTGGCCCACTCAATGCGACAGATTTGGAAACGTTAAGACCTGAACAAACAATATTGGTCTTCGACTGAATTTGTGAGTCTGGGATGTCTCTTGGGGCCAGCAAAAGACAAGAAAACATCACAATATTGACAAAATGAAATCCGCGAAAACTATTGTAATTCATAAATAAAACGTATATATATACATTCTTATCAAATTCCGGCGCATATCTAGAAAAAAACGTCTTCAGCATATCGCAAGACGTATTCCGCCGTACGATTCTCGCAAGTATTTCTGCCGAAAGCGAAGTTGATTCCGTCCCATCCCGTGATGGCAGATGGGAAGACTTGGCGATGGGCGGTTTTCTCTGAGCAGACATCTCTTCGCTGAGCCCCTGGCTCGGAATCTCACGCGCACCAAAGTCGGTGTGGGCGGGACGATGCTTTCGCTCGCCATTTTTCTTAACCCAAGGAGTCCCAATGTTAATCGCCCCGCTCGCCGATACGACAATGAAGCCCAATGGCGTTGCCCCCACGCGCGCCGTCAAGGTCAGCGAGCTCTCCATACCGGCACAGCCACACGGCGATACCGCGCCTGGTTCGACCGCCGTCATCTATTGCGAAGGCAATTTTGGCGCCCTTGACGGCAAGACCGCCAACGGGCTCGTTCGTCACTCGGAGAAGTACAAGATTCTCTCGGTCATCGACAGCGGGAAGGCCGGCCTCGATACCGGCGTTGTGCTTGGCGATGGGCCCAACGATATCCCCATCTGCCGCGACCTCGCGGACGCGCTGCGGCTGGCCGGCAACGTGCCCGATTACTTCATATTCGGAATGGCGCCATCGAGCGGCATGCTGTCTCCGTCCGAACGTTGCCTCGTGCTTGAGGCCATCGGTCTCGGGATGAACGTCGTCAACGGTCTCCATGAATTCCTCAATGACGACCCGGAATTCGCTTTAGCGAGCGCGACGAACAATGTCCGGATCCTCGATGTCCGAAAGCCCCGCGCCAAGAAGGACCTGCGGATGTTCAGCGGCCGTATCGAAGAGGTCACCTGCCCGCGCATTGCCGTACTAGGCACCGACGGTGCCATCGGTAAACGCACAACCGCCACTGTCCTGACCCGTGCCCTTAACGAACGCGGCGTGAAAGCGGTAATGGTCGGCACCGGCCAGACCGGCCTGATCCAGGGCGCCCGCTATGGCATCGCGCTCGACGCCATCCCTTCCCAGTTTTGTTCCGGCGAGATGGAGGCCACCATGGTCGAAGCCTTCGAAGGCGAGAATCCCGACGTGATCATCGTCGAGGGACAGGGCGCACTGAGCCATCCCGCCTACCTGACGTCGACCTTCATCCTGCGCGGCAGCCGCCCCGACGGTATCGTGTTACAGCACGCGCCGGGAAGGACCAATCTCGGCGATTTCGGTGAAATGCCCATGCCGACACCGGCCAGCGAGATCAATCTCATTGAGACTTTCGCCGACACCAAGGTGATCGGCCTCACAATCAACCACGAGAACATGACCGACGGCGAGGTCGGGACGGCCATTACCCGTTACACTGACGAACTCGGTATTCCCGTCACCGATGCGTTGACCCGCTCACCGGATTGTCTGGTGGAGATGGTTTTCCTGGCGTTTCCGGAACTGGAGGCAAAGGTCACTGCCCGCACCCAATGACCGCACCGCGCCTTGAGATCGATCTTGAAAAAATTCACCACAACGCCCGCACGCTGGTCGAACGCCTCGCCGTTCGCGGTGTGTCGGTTACCGGTGTCACCAAAGCGTGTCTCGGTTCGCCCGAGATCGCCGGCGCTTTAATTCGAGCCGGCGTGCGTGGACTCGGGGATTCCCGCATCGAGAATATTGAAACAATGCGGCGCGCCGGCATGCAGGCGCCCATGACGCTCATCCGCACTCCTATGTCGAGCCAGGTGGGCCGGATCGTGGCGTCTGCTGATGTTAGCTTCAACACCGAGCTCGACGTCATCGCAATGCTCGCATCCGCTGCCCGCGCGGCGGGAACGACACATGGTATCGTGCTCATGATCGAGCTGGGAGATCTCCGTGAAGGCGTCATGCCCGGCGACCTCGAAGCCGTGGTACGGCAAACCCTTGGCTTCCCGAACATCGTACTCAAGGGTATCGGGACCAACCTTGCATGCCGCAGCGGTGTGTCGCCGGACGCAAAGAACATGGGCGAACTGACGGCGTTGGCCGGTTCAGTCGCAGCGACCTTCGGCATCCCGCTCGACATCGTCTCCGGCGGCAACTCCGCCAACCTGCAATGGGCGCTCGGCGGTGCCGACACCGGACGGATCAACGATCTCCGCCTGGGCGAGTCGATCCTGCTGGGCCGCGAACCGCTTCACCGCCAACCGATTGAGGGGCTCTACACCGATGCGATTACACTCGTCGCTGAAGTGATAGAGTCAAAGGTCAAGCCGACACGGCCATGGGGTGTTGTTGCGCAAACCGCCTTTGGAAAGGCAATTCCGGCGATCGATCACGGCAACATATCGCAAGCCATTTTTGCGTTGGGATGCATGGACACCGATCCGGAGGGTTTAACGCCGCCTGCAGGAATTGAAATCCTCGGTTCGAGCAGCGATCATCTTGTTGTCAACTCACTCAAGGGCGGCTTGCCGATCGGTGCGGAGATCAGGTTCCAACTCAATTACAGTGCGTTGATCCGCGCCATGGCCTCGCCCTTCGTTTCCAAGCGGATTGAACACAAATCACAAGAGCAGAGTATCCCGGCGCTTCAGCTAACAGGATGAGCCGGCATCGGGGATTATTGTTTTGTGTCCCGGGCGGACGGCGACTGAAATCACGCAGAACCCGCCAACAAGCGGCAAAAAACAATGTCTAGTGCACTTTGTATGAGTCACCTGTGGTCGAACTCTGTGTCACCAAGCCGGCCCTGATGGCGTCGATTAGGCGCAAACCGTTTTAACGTGAAGGCCCAGAGGACCGGGACGGGAAAGGTATACCGTCTTTCCACGCCCTGGAACTCTTGCAACGAGGGCAAATGCGCTCGCCGGACCATTCGCTGGTGAAAATGGAGGTACATCTCAGGCAATTGCGAGTCTTGGGGGTATCAGCGCGAGGCAGATCGGTTTTGATCTCTGAACGCAATGTGCTTAAGACCGTCATGGCGGGTTCTCTCCTTGGTGTTGATAATTGGACAGATGCCGCGACCGTTTAAGGAGAACCACTAAAAGTCCGTGGGCCCAAGGCAATGCACGTAGTCGCCTGTGCGACTGCGGCAATAGACCTTGTCGGCAACGCCATGAATGTGTTCCCGCGCGGCATCGAACACACTTAGAACGCGGCTTTCGATGTCGATTGCCTCCAGGCTCAAACGCCCCAGTTTCTGAAGTGCGTCGGCACCGACATAAAAGGAAATCTCTTTCACGCCGTCATAGCCCCAGAATTGTACCCGATTTCTCGTTCCGTCGTAGTTGCGGCTCACATTTGGAAATTTCAATTTCATGTTGGCACGTCCATTGGCACTCTCGTTGTGCGGGTGGGTATCCAAGGCCAATATTTTGCTGTCGTCGTCCGGCCTTGCGGAATACGGAGGGGAATACGCCCCCTCCGTCCGTCAGCTTTTTCACTAAACAAACTAACTCTTTGAGGCATCTTTCACTTCCGTAGGAGTCTTGTTGGGCTGTGCGACAGGCCCAACGATATCCGGCGTGACCTTGATTGTATCAACGGGCTTTTCGTTGCTCTGGACGCTTTGTGCTGTGGAAAAACTCTTAAAGGATGACATGTCAAATGCCTTTCACTAAAGTGCAGAAAAAATATCCTGCATACTATATATAAGTCATCTAAACATATTTACAAGTGTTAACGCATATACTTATCTCATATATTTTATATTTTTATATATTTCTCAAATAATTACATAATTATCTAAAAGATATTAATTCAATTCAATTTTTATTGTACATGATTACGGCGCATTACTTGTTGTAAATACCAGTATCATTGATGTTTTTATTAAACAAATATCAAAAAATTAATTTCTCCCGTCTGTGCGTCGGGATATTATGACAGCACGCACCGGTTCTGACGCTTGTAATATGGTTTGTTACACGTCCATTCGTTGCCGGAATAATCAAGATGACCATTCTCGGGTATCTCGACTGGCACGCATGTCCGTGCCTTGACTTCGTACCCGCGGTCGCATGCCCAACCGGAACCATAGCTGGAGTCTTCCAGGTAGGCATTTGCCGGAACCTTGACCGCTTCGCAGATTTTGCCCGAACGCCTGAAGCCGCGAACACATTTCCAGCCGTCTCCGTAGGTCTCATCCACAAAATATCCGTTCTGTGGCACGACAACCGCAGTACATCCGCCATTTGTCGTTTTGTAACCACGTTCACATTCCCAGCCTGTGCCGCTGTTGGAGCCAGCGAGATATCCATGTTTGGGGACCTTGATTGAAACACAAGTCTCGTCAACCGCCCGGTAACCGCGATTGCACCCCCACCCGCCTCTATATGATGCCGCATCGTAGTAACCGTTCTCCGGGATCTTGACAGCGACACAGCCATCATTGGCCGCGCGGAATCGAATATCGCACTTCCAGCCGTCGCCGGACGAATTCAGATGGCCATTTCCAGGCACCGTGATGACCGTGCAGGCATCGCGCGTCTTTTTAAACCCGCGATCGCATTTCCATCGATCCCCGGCATCGGTCAAGTATGCATTTGCGGGCAGTGTGAAGGCAACGCAGGCATCTTTAGACGCTCGGTATCCGCGGTCACATTCCCAACCCGTGCCGTAGGACTCGCCGGTTGGGAAAGCATTGGCCGGAATGTCGATAACGGTACAGGCGCCAGCTTGCGCGCGAAAACCGGCGTGGCATTCCCACCCAATGCCGTAACCTTTCGCGGCAGCGTTTTCAGGAATAACAACAGATACGTTTTGCGCAACGGCTGTTCCGTGCGTACCAACCATCAACAAAACCACAAAGACATGGCCGGCCAGGCATCGAAACCAAAGATGTAGACTATTCATCGTGTTTCTTTCTTGGCTCATTATCGGAACCTGTTCTGCCAATCATTGTTGCCTGACGACTCGTGCACACTCAGACGATCAGCGTCGTCTTCCATACTGGAAGCAGGGGCGGCGATCTCAATTGCGATGATTGCCACCAAAGACTTGGCTAGGCGACAAACCGGTCGTTCCCACGCGCAATCGCCCCATCGGCAATCGGCGCTTCGTCCCGATCAGTTCTTTTTATCTGTGTCAGCGCGTCGTTCAGGCTGATGTAGCGAAAGTTTCGAAAGTGAAAATAATCTACCGGGACACGTGTTATCCCAAATTCCGCCATTTCCCGGGCGGCCGCCTGTTCAATTTCAGGTTGCTGCTCGGTTGCGGTTTCGCGCCGCGACTCGCACTGAGGTCCACGTTTTTCCTACTTTATACGCGTGGATGAATTTTCCTTGGCAGTGAGCGTATGAAATTCATTTCCAGCTTTGACGAAAAAGGCTTAACCAGCAGGAAAACTATAACATAATTATAAGTATTTTCAAGTCACTTTGAATTATAATTATGTATTGTATGTATTTTTTATTCTAAATTTATTTCGGAATATAAATGATATTATCAGTAATATTGCAATTTAAACTTAATTTTATTAAGTAACAATTGACTTCAATACTTTCACACGCCGGGTAAGTTAGTCGGGGCGCGGTGGTTCAAAGCTGCACAGGAGCCACTAATCGAACCTGATACCCAAGGTCCGGCAATTGCTTGCCCGAGCAATACTTTTGTCTTAGCGTCGGTTCCACCCACGCCCTTTTGTTTCTTGTGACGCGATAACGCCTGGTTGTGGATTATAATTTCAACCGGGCGAGGAGTAACCACGTGCATAGGTGGCCGCGATCAGCCGCAGGCATTCCTCGCGCGTCAGGCCATCGGAGAACCTGGACGGGTGGACAATTGGCAGATCGTATTCCGGTCTGCCGTCAATCATCCAGCGGGCCAGGAACTCCCCCGAACCACCGCCTGTCCCGATGCCGATGGCAAAGCCGGTGGCCAGCCATAGACCCAGGTGGCTTTCGACCGGCCCGAGGAGCGGGCAGCCGTCGGGTGTGTAGCAAATCGGCCCATTGTTCACGACCTTGATGCCGGCGCGCCCGAAAGCCGGAAGCCGTTTCATGACACGCAGCAGATGCGGCTCAAGACGATCGAGGTCCGGCGTCAGGAGTTCTTCGGCAAAGTCTTCGGGTATGCCGTCCTGCGCCCAGAATTTCGGGTTGGACTCGTAGACACCACACAGAAACCCGTTGCCCTCCTGCCTCGTGTTCGATGGCGCGAAAGGGTCGCGAACGGTTGGCACTTCGAAATCCAGGGCCTCCAGTTCAGCCACGGGCCCGGTCACGACTTCATGGTGCTCCAACGGATAGAGAGGCAGGCTGAGTCCCAGTTTGAGCGCCATTTCACGCGCCCAGAAACTGTTGGCTAGGACGACTTTCTCAGCCTGCACGATTCCACCGGGTGTTGTGACCTGCCATTCGCCATTTTCCCATTCCAGGTTCGACACGGGCGATTGCCGCCTGATCGTGGCACCGGCTTGGCGCGCCGCCTTGGCCAGCGCATGGGTGGCGCCGGAGGCATCGACGTGACCATCGGTCGGTGTGGAAGCCGCACCGAGTACTCCTTCCGTCGCCAGAAGGGGATGGACTTTCCCGATTTCGGACGGCCCGATGACATGGTACGGGACGCCCAGATCGTCGTACATCGGCGCAAGTTTTTCGTAAGCCTCGAGTTCCTGCCGTGTCGTGGCAAGCCGCAGGCTGCCCGCTGGGTGAAAACCCACCGGGTGTCCGGTTTCGTTTTCCGCCTGAAGGTAGGTCTTTATGGAGTTTACGTAGAGCCGCGTCATGGAAGAATAGTGACCGAAATACGTGACATTGCCCGCCGCATGCCAGGTTGAGCCTGACGTTAGCTCACGCTTTTCGAGCAAGAGTGTGTCAGTCCATCCAAGTCTTGCAAGCCAGTACAGTACACTGCAGCCAACGATGCCGCCGCCGATGACAACAACCCGGTAGCGATCGCTCACTGTATCCTCCCTTCTACCAAGACCGGTCGAGATGAATGGCAAACCGGTCGCGTATCTGCCGGTCCACCTTCCTGCTAATCAGGTCGGGACAGTGGTTTGCCAATATATCTCTGGCGCTGGTCGCTGCCCGGTCCCAGATGTCCGTGGCGCCTGCCTCGCGCCAATCGTCCGGACTGGCCCGGTCGGCGTGGCGCGGGTAGGTGAATTCGGATTTCATCAGGTCCATGGTCTGTCCGGCCCCCAGAAAATGTCCCGGTCCGGCAACCACATCGGCGATGACATCCACGGAAAGGGTAGCCTCCGTCACTTCGATGCCCCGGGCGATCCGCCTTATGCTGGATAGCATGTCATCGTCGATGATCATGGCTTCGAGAGAACACCCGAGCAAGCTTGCCAGCATACCCGCGGACTCGTAGACGAATCCGCCCCCTGACAATGCGGCAAGCGCCGTGGTCAAGGCCTTTTCGAAGCCGGCCTGGTTGTCCGGCAGCTTGGAGTCCGACATGCCTGCACCCACACCGCCGGGCACGCCGTAAAAAGCCGACATCTGCCCCGACGCCGCCCCGAGCAGGGCCTGTTCGCCACCGCCGCCGCTGAAGGCGCCCGTGCGCAGGTCGGACACAAAAGCCCAATTGCCCAAGATCACCGGATGGCCCGGTTTGAGCAGGTTCACAACCGTCAGCGAGGCCAGCCCTTCAGCGCATACCTGTGCCAGGGTGCCCGCCAGGGCCGCAGGCGCCGTGGCGCCCGCCTGTGGCCCGGTCAGGCAGTGAACCGGCATCCCGATATCGACCGCGGCGCAGGCAACATCGAGACTGTCCTCGGCAAAGGTCATGGGAGAGACGACAGTCGTGGCGTGGACGGTACAGAACGGACGCCTGGCGAAATGGCCTTCACCACCGGCAAGGCTGTCCAGCAATGGCAGGAGCCTGGCTACGTGATCGCCTTCGACGACGCTGGTCGCGATATGTTTTCCTGTGCCCGCCGCACAGGCATAGATCGTGTTGGCGTCCAGTTCAAAATTGTCCGCTATGTCCGTGGCCACCACGGGGCGCGCAAACCATTGTACGTTCTCGAGAGTGTCGCAAAGCCGCGCCAGATCATAGAGATCGCGCAACGTGCTGGGCCGGTACTGACGGGTGTCGATATCGAGCATCTTGACCGCCGCGCCACCGGTGCAGAAATTCACCTTGCCGTTGCCGGCTTCAAAATCGAAGGCCGGGTCGCGGCCATGGACGATGAAATGCCGGGCAGCGTGGGCGAGCGTGTCTTCCACAAGGCTTCTGGGAAACAGCAGACGCCCGGTATCGTTGAACGTGCAGCCATGTGCCAGGGCCACGTCGGCTACCCGCTCTGTCGGCCCTGCCATACCCACCCGTTCCAGCAAGTCGAGCGCTGCTGCGTGCACACGCTCGACGTCCGAACGGCTCAGTGGCTGGAAGACGTTGCCTAGACTGGTGCCTTTGCTCATATGGTTTTTACGAGAGTCTGCCTCGCGTTTGACACGACGGGCACGGTGACCACCGGATCTTCGCACATTTGGCTCAGGTTGCGTCATGCCCTTGCTCTAATCGAGTTGTTCCATATAATGGAACTTCTTTCTTTGTTTATGGAACAACTTGGCGTGTGGTTTGCGGCTTGTCAATCACGGCCGGTCTCGATCAACATTTTCCGGAGCGGTTCAGTGGCGATCAGTTCTATTGTTTCCAAATCATCGGCAGTGCTGGATACGGTGTGTGCCAGCAGCACGCCCTTATCCTTCACCCGGGTGATGACCCTGACCGGATTGCCCAAGAGTTCCACGCACCGGATTCTCTCCGTGCTCCTCGAAGAACAGCTTGTCGCTTTCGACAAGGATCGCCAGACATACCAGCCCGGCGCGCGGTTGATCGGTTGGGCGACAGCCGCGTTGAGCCCGAACGACCTGCCGGAACTGTCCACCGCGGTCATGGAAGATCTTCACAGGAACACCGGTGGCCATGTCGCGCTCTCCATCGCTGAAGGGTCATCGGTCCTCTATCTGAAAACCGTGGACGGCGGCGAACCATTCAGGCTCGCACCCCGGGTCGGCGAGCGTTCGCCGATGCATGCCTGTGCCGCTGGCAAGGCGTTGCTGGCCCATCTGCGCCCTTACAAACGCGATGCAATCCTGGTGGATGCAGACCTCGCGCGCTTCACGGACTTCACGATTACCTGTCCAGAGGCTTTCGCGAAGAACCTCGAGCAGGTTCGGGTCAACGGGTTTGCCATCTGTGACAGGGAGGAGTTCCTTCGGGTTGCCGGGATATCGGCGCCGATTTTTGGTCATCACGGAGATGTTGTGGGCGCGCTCAGTCTGTGGAATACGATTGACCGGCAGGACATCGATGCGTTGCTTGGTTTCAGCACCACGCTGACGACGGCGACCAACCTGATTTCGGCGCGTCTTGGCTATGACCCAAAACCTGCGGCCCGGCCATAGGGAACACCACATCGAAGAGAGCCTCTGGAGGGAAAACACCATGACAAAAAAACTTACCCAGGCACCTGGCGCATCACCGCAAAGCTTTCTGGGTTTTCCACTTCATCTCGATCTTGACACCCTGGACGCGGATATCGCCATCCTCGGCGTGCCCTACGGTTTGCCGTACGTCCCCGGCGACCTGGCCAACGACCAGAGCCTGGCGCCCGATGCGATCCGTCAGAACGCCCAGGATGCCGCCTGGGAAGAACCGCGTACCCGTGTTCATTACGACTGGGATCTGGGAGGACCACTGCTCGACGGCCGCGATGTCACGGTCGTGGATTGCGGCAACGTCACCGCCGACATCGCGGACCCGCAGGAACACTACCGGCGTGCAGAGGCAGCCGCGGACAAAATTTTCAAGTCCGGCGCCACCCTGATTACTCTCGGCGGCGACCACGGCATTCCCATCCCGATCATGCGCGCCCTGCCCCGCGACCAGACCGTCACCCTGGTCCAGGTGGACGCCCATATGGACTGGCGCGACAGCGTCAATGGAGTCACGGAAGGCTATTCAAGCCCGATGCGGCGGGCAAGCGAGCTGGACTGGATCGGACCGATCGTTCAGATCGGGCTTCGCGGCGTCGGCAGCGCCCGGCCCGAAGAGGCAGCCGCCGCCCGTGCCCATGGCGTCGAGAGCATTTCGGCTTATGAAATGCACGATGTCGGCATCGATGCCGTGCTGGACCGGATACCCGATGGCGGCCCGTATTATCTGACCGTCGATGCCGACGGCATGGACCCCACGATCATGCCGGCAGTAACCGCCCCCACACCGGGTGGTCTGACGTGGATCCAGATCCGCAAACTGATCCACGGGCTGGTCGGGAAAGGCCGTGTGCTGGGCATGGATCTGGTTGAGATTTCACCCGCACTCGACCAGGGCAACATCACCGTCCTGCACGCTGAACGTTTGATCTGTAACTTCATTGGCGCCGCGGTTCGCGCCGGCTATTACGACTGAGGGCAAGAGCGGCAGGATACCAACAACGTTGCTGGGGCTGCTGCCTGACAAGCCAGGGAACGTCAGAGACCGCACTTCTGCAATTGTGAAGTGTGGCGCGTGGACCTCCTATCGAGTCGAAGGAACGGCTCAACACATCACTCTCCCCCGACTCGATCAGGGGCCTACACGCACAGACGAGGTCTCCAGAACCTAAGTGATGGGACCAGGTCTTGCAGATTCTGATCTCCCGACGCATTGTGCGCCCTGTTTAACGCTCACATCTCAGGACACGATACTCTTGGCCCTCCCTCCATTGCTGCAGAACCTGCGGCTGCCGATCGTCGGCGCACCCCTCTTCATCGTCTCAAACCCCGATCTTGTCATTGCGCAGTGCACGTCGGGCATCGTCGGATCGTTTCCCGCTCTCAACGCCCGTGAGGCCGACGGCGAACCGGTTATGCTGGAAACCTGGCTGAAGACCATCACGGAAGCGCTCGACCGTCACAACCAGGCCAATCCGGACCGGCCGGCGGCGCCATTCGCGGTCAATCAGATCGTTCACCGCTCCAATGTCCGCCTGGACCGCGACATCGAGATCTGTGTGAAATGGCAGGTGCCGGTCATGATCACGTCGCTGGGCGCGCGCGAGAACATCAATGCGGCGGCGCATTCCTACGGCGGCATTACACTCCACGACGTGATCAACGACCGGTTTGCGCGCAAGGCCATTGAAAAAGGGGCCGATGGCTTGATCGCGGTCGCGGCCGGCGCCGGTGGGCATGCCGGCACATTGTCTCCGTTTGCGCTCGTCCAGGAAATTCGCAACTGGTTCGACGGACCATTATTGTTGTCCGGCACCATTGCCACCGGCGATGCGGTACTCGGCGCACAGGCCATGGGCGCGGATCTGGCTTACATCGGGTCGGCTTTCATCGCCACAAACGAGGCCAATGCGGATGCCGCCTACAAACAGATGATCACCGACTGTCACGCCGACGACATCGTCTACACGAACTACTTTACCGGCGTGCTCGGCAACTATCTGAAGCCCTCCATCCGCGCCAATGATCTGGACCCCGACAATCTTCCGGTCAGCGATCCTTCCAAGATGAATTTCTCCACCGGATCGTCAAAACCAAAAAGCTGGAAAGAAATCTGGAGTGCCGGACAAGGCGTCGGTGCCGTCAAGGATGTGGTGGCGGCGGCCGATCTGATCGACAGGTTGGGAAAAGAATACATGGCGGCACGGCAACGGCTCTCCCTGGCAGCAGCGTCAGTTTAAGGACAAGCCGCCAACGTATGATGCCGCCGAACGCCACCGCAAACCAGGAGAAGTCAATGTGTATTCCGGACCAGATGTGCGCCGTCTTGCTGACCGGGCACGGCGGACCTGAGAAACTGGAATATCGTACAGACGTGGCGGTACCCAAGCCCCAGCCTGATGAGGTTCTGATCGCCGTAACCGCTGCTGGCGTAAACAACACCGACATCAACACCCGGATCGGCTGGTACGACCAGTCCGTCACATCCGGCACCACTGACGACGGCTCCCTCAGCGACGACGAAGACCGGCGCGGTGGCTGGACCGACGGCCTGACATTCCCCCGAATCCAGGGCGCCGACGCGGTCGGGCATATTGTTGCCGTGGGCAGTGCGACAGACTCGGCCAGAGTGGGAGAGCACGTCATCGTGGCACCCTACTTTCATCAACCCGGCGGAGGAAACGATCACGGCGAGGCTGGGTTTCTGGGCAGCGAGTTCGATGGTGCGTTCGCCCAGTATGTTGCGGTCCCTGCCCGGAACGCAGCCACCATCGATCTGGGAATCGATATCGCCGACACAGCCCTGGCCACCCTGCCTTGTTCCGGTGGCACGGCCATGAACATGGCCTTGATGGCCAGTATCGGCAGGGGAGATATTGTCCTGGTCACCGGCGCTTCGGGGGGCGTGGGAACATTTCTGGTGCAGATTGCCAAACACCTCGGCGCGACTGTTGTGGCCGTTGCAGGCCAAGCCAAGGCAGACGCCCTGCTGTCGCTCGGCGCCGATGCCGTCGTTGCCAGAGAAACCGGCGATCTGGAGAACGCGGTGCTGTCAGCGACAGACGGCGTACCGCTTTCAGTGGTCACTGACGTGGTCGGCGGTGACCATTTTCCCCAGTACCTGTCGCTTCTGGGACGGGGTGGACGTTATGTGACGGCAGGCGCTATTGCCGGCCCGCTGGTGACACTCGACCTCAGGACGCTTTATCTCAAGAGCCTCGAATTCTATGGGTCGAGCGTCTATCGACCCGATACTTTCCCAACCCTGATGCGGTTCGTTGAGGAAGGCGGCATTACGCCGGTAGCGTCGTCAATCTATCCGTTGTCGGAAATTCACGTTGCGCAATCTGCATTCCTGCAAAAGACACATGTGGGCAGCCTCGTCCTTGTGCCACCAGCGATCGCGTGAAACAGGCGCAAGAAAGCAGTTGCCAAGACTTTGGCTGAGCAGTCCTGTCAGGGAAATCTCACACGACCCGGATCGAAGACGGCATTTTGCAACTCGACAACCGACTCTTCCATTTTTGCCAAGGCTTCCATAGCCCGGACGATGTCGGTTCCCACATTGAGCAGGGCAGCGGCCTTTGCCACGGCCTGCTGTTCCTCCGTAGGGTAATGCCCATCGCCTCGGGAAGTCCTGATCGCATCGTAAATCAGCAGCCGGGCATGGCGTTCGTCGAGATGAGGCCTGATCAGGGCGACCACAACGGCAACCCGATGCTTCTGCCAGGCAAAGTCATCCCACGAATCCACGACGATGTCGGCAACACCTCTTTCGCTTGCCTCGGCAAACAACTGTTCCCGCTCATCCTGGGACAGGTCGCCATCGGCGCCGGCGATGACCTGGACAGTCTTGCCGTAAAGATCCAGGGTTTCTTCGGGGAGATTCAGGGCAAAAATATCGTGTCGGCTGAGATTTTTCATGTCTTCGATATGCCTCCGGCGTCCGGTCATATTTCTTGCATTGGGGCACGTGTGCCACACATCAAATCCGATGCGCCACCTAACATGGGGTCGGGTAGGATCGATTACCAGCGACCAGCCGAACGGCGTTTTCAGGTCGCCGGGCCCGGGCGACTTCCCGCGAGAACGCCGCCGGATGTCTCAAGGACTTTCATTGCGTGCAGGTATCCAATCTCCACAGCCTGATCGAAGGCCTTCCAGTCGCGGATTTCGATACCTCCGAGCGGCGGTTCGATGACCAAGTCCGCGCGTTCGACCTGCTCTCTTTCCTGGGCCACCCCGGTCACCGTCGCCGACCTCATCAAAATGCTGACAATTGGCGGGCGGACCAAGGTCTTGAAAAACGAATCCTGCATTCCCAACAGGGCTTCCGGCAACAATGCCAGGTCCCGGGCGACGTTGACCGCAACGATTGGTCCGCGGTGCAGCGCCCTCATGACGTCGATCGGGAGGTTATTCAACACAGCTCCGTCGACCAGGACACCGTGTTCACACACAACCGGTGGAATGATACCCGGCAAGGCAAGACTGGCGCGCAAGGCATCGCAAACACGCCCCCGACCGTGGATGTGTTCCTCCCCGGTGGTCAAGTTGGACGAGACACAGAAATACGGGCGCCAAAGATCCGGGATCGACAGTTCGCCAAATGTCGCTGCCAGCAACCGTTCCACCTTTCGGCCCTTGACCAGACCCAGAAGCGGCAGTGTGTAGTCAGACAACGGATTTGAGCGAACGAACGATTCCTTTATTTCCTCGGAGATCCGGTCCGGGCTCCAGTCCATGGCCACACACGCAGCAACGATGCCGCCCATGCTTGTGCCGCCGACGAAATCCACATCAATTCCTTCTTCCGCCAGTGCCTTGAGCACGCCAATGTGGGCATAGGCACGGGCACCGCCGCCAGACAGCACAAGCCCCAGACCGCGGCCGGAAATTATGCGCGCCATGCGTTTCCAGTCGCCGCCGTTTGTCTCCCTGATGTGGAAATGACGGTTGACGGTCAGAACATCGAGCCACCGACCGGTGCCGGTTGGCCGCTCCGTCGCTCCATGATGGATAAGCAACAGATCCAACAGTTGATGATCGGCTCGGTGCCTGAGCAAATCGGCTGGAAGTTCCACGCGCGGCGTGGCGCAACTGTCCGCAACAACAACAATGCGGTCAGCCTGGCGTGCACACACCCGAACCCACTCATCGTTATCGGGCACACCACACAACAGCACATGGTCGTGTTCGGATTCCAGAGTGCCGTACCATGCACTGGGCTGATCGGCGCTTTCCGGCCCGATGACAGCGACCCGCGACCCTTGTTTCTCGAACACGGCCGCAAGCCTCCTGGCAACGCCTGCAGCATCGACCGACGACGTCGCGGGCAGAAGGGCCACGGTCTTTGGTTCAATGCTGGCGTTAACGCCTCTGGATGCCCGGCGCAATCTGTGGACCAGAATCTGGCTGATCCCATGCATGGCCTCAGGGTTGATTTTCAGCCGGCGATTAAAACTCTCTTTTGAGAACTTCAGCAACTCGCTGTCGCGAATGGCCCTGATTGTCGCGGACCGGCTCATGGACGCAATCACGCCCATTTCCCCCACAACCTCTCCCGGCCCGAGCAACGTCAGAAGCTGAACCTTGCCACCTGAACGGTTGACGTAAACCCCCAAAGACCCGCTGAGAAGCACATAGAGCGCATCGCCGGGGTCACCTTCTTCGAACAGGGTCTCACCGCCCGGCAGCACCATGCGCTCCGCATCGTCGCCAAGATCATTCTCTCCGGCAGACCTGAACACGTCTAGAAAATCTGGAGTGCTGTCCATAGCGGTCGATATTGTGTTGATACCCCTTGACGCCGGTCGTCGGCGGCACTTCGGCACGAGTGTACAACATAACGCGTTACCACATCACTACCTTCGCACAATCGTTCGAAACCAGCGTAATTAGTGTTTCATTAAGTGGTTCTGTCCCCGCCAGCACCGGTGTTCGACACGATGTGGGAAAGCGGTTTGCGGAATGTTTTCCGTTCAGTGAATATGCATTCCGAGCCACCGTCGTGAAACACTGATCATTCAAGGATTCGCCCAATGAAAGACAAAACCGGCTTTATCGGACTCGGTGCCATGGGAAAAGGGATGGCACTCAACCTGGCACGCAAGCAATTCAGGCTGGTCCTGCATGATACACGGAGCGAGGCTTATGAAGGATTCGACGAATTCGGAAGCGAACCGGCAGACGACGTCGCCACCGTGGCGAAGAACTGCAACACGGTGCTGACCGTGCTGCCCGGTCCGCGAGAAGTGGAAAGCGTCATTCTGGGGTCGGACGGCTTGCTGGAGAATGCCGATCCGGGCGACCTGATCCTGGATCTGTCGACGGTTCTGCCGGAGACGACGGACAAGATCGCTGACGCCTGCCGATCGAAAGGCGTTGGATTTGTCGATGCCCCGATCGGCCGGCTTGCGCAACACGCCTGGGAAGGCACGAGCATGTTCATGGTTGGTGCCGAAGACGCCGACATGGAGCGCGTGCGTCCACAGCTGGAGGCCATGGGCACGACCATCATCCATTGCGGCGGTCCCGGCGCCGGCACCCGGACAAAGTTGTGCAACAACTTCCTGGCGATCGGTTCGTGC
The DNA here is from genome assembly GCA_021775835.1 of Hyphomicrobiales bacterium. Next base: position 16,402 of record JAJFHC010000242.1, read on the forward strand.
ATGATGAATGCCGAACTCGTGGCCCTGAGCCAGGCCTTCGGCCTCGACCTTGAAACCACCCTTGAAGTCATTCACGGAACGACCGCCACCAACGGGCAGCTCAAGATCAACTACGCCAGCAAGGTCTTCAAGGACGACATAGAACCCGGATTTCAGATCGATCTGGCCCACAAGGACCTCAGCCTGATCATCGAATCTGCAGCCCAGATGCGCGTGCCCATGCCAATCGGCGCGACCATCCGGGAGTCCGTATCGGCCGCCCGCGCGGATGGTTATGGCAAGAAGGACTTTTCAGCTCTGGCCGACTACTGGTGTGAGCGTGCCAAGGTCGACAAGGCCCGGCTGGGTTAGATTGCAATCCTCGACTGTTCCAGCAATCCTGTCGCCATCACTCCTCAGGTGTGCGGTCGATGTGAACAATCTCCGCATTGCTGCCGGGCAGGGTTACCTCCTCATCGAGATCGCGCCCCAAGACTGCCCGGGCAATGGGCGCCAGCCATGAGATGCGGCCGTCGGAAGGTTCGGCTTCATCCTCACCCACGATCCGGAACTCCCGGTGACTGCCGTCGTCCTGTTCAAGCCTGACGAGATCTCCAAAAGACACCGGCGTGCCAGGGCGAGACGGGTCGACCAACTGCGCCGATCCGCGCCGGGTCGTCCAGTACCTTAACTCCCGCATGCTGCGGGCGATCATGGTCCGGTCGCCGTCCGATTGTGCTGTTGCCAAAGCCTGTCGATTCGACCTGATCTCTTCATCGATCCGCCTCAGCCCACGCGCCGTCACCAGGTTCGGGTGCTCACTTACCGGCCGATCAGGAAGCTGTTCGACAAAATCCATGCCGTCCGCTTCCTTGACAAACGCTCTGCTCATGTCCTGTCTCCACTCTACCAGACGACCAGGGTCAGACGCCGGTCGGTGACAATGTTCGTTTTACGGCGTCCTGCCAGCCGGCGTATTTTCTGTCACGCTCCTCGGCGGACATTTGCGGCGCGAACCGGCGGTCAAGCGACCAGGCATCGGCAAACCCCGATGGCGGCGGGCAAATGCCGGCGCCATACCCCGCCAGGTACGCAGCTCCCAAAGCCGTGGTCTCGGTAATCCGGGGGCGATCAACCGGTGCATTCAGGATATCGGCCAGGAACTGCATGCACCATTGGGACGCCACCATGCCGCCGTCGACCCGGAGCACGGTCTCGGCCGAACCCGTGGCACTCCAGTCACGGCGCATGGCTGCCAGGAGATCGCGGGTCTGATAACAGACTGACTCGAGGGCTGCCCGAGACAACTCGGCTGCACCGGTTGCGCGGGTCAGGCCAAACAGCGCACCACGGGCCTCCGAATCCCAGTAAGGCGCGCCTAGACCCGTAAAGGCCGGAACCAGGTAGACTGATTGGGCGGCGTCCGCCTTGTCGGCCAACTCGGCAGTCTGAGCAGCATCGGAAATGACGCCGAGCCCGTCCCTGAGCCACTGTACCGCGGCTCCGGCCACAAAAATCGACCCCTCAAGGGCATAGGTTACGTCTGCACCAAGCTTGTAGGCGATGGTGGTCAGAAGACGGTTGCTGGACGAAACCGGGGTTGCACCGGTGTTCAACAGCGCGAAGCAACCCGTCCCATAGGTGGATTTCAGCATACCGGGCTCGAAACACGCCTGGCCTACGGTTGCTGCCTGCTGATCGCCGGCGACGCCACGGATTGAGATCGGACCGCCCAAAATCCCCGGGTCGGTTTCACCAAAGTCGGAAGCGCAGTCGTGGATCTCGGGCAGCATGTTGTCCGGCACACCGAAGATGTCGAGCAGTTCTTCGTCCCAGCCGGCATCGTGGATGTTACACAGAAGTGTTCTCGATGCGTTGGTCGCGTCGGTCGCGTGCACCCTGCCGCCGGTCAGCCTCCAGATCAGGAAGCTGTCAATCGTGCCAAAGGCCAGATGTCCGTCCATGGCCAACTGCCGGGCGCCTTCCACATGTTCCAGTATCCACGCAATCTTGGTCGCCGAGAAATAGGGATCCAGCAACAGACCGGTTTTTTCACTGACCCGGGCTTCCAGCCCCTGTTGCTTGAGTTCCGCGCACCGTGCCGCGGTCCGACGATCTTGCCAGACAATGGCCCGGTGGACGGGTTTGCCAGTCCGGCGATCCCAGACGACGGTCGTCTCTCGCTGATTGGTGATTCCGATCGCCGCGACTTCCGCAGGCTCCAGGCCGGCCAGGTTCATGGCCTCGCGGCAGGTTGAAACCGTGGTTTGCCAGATTTCCTCGGCATCGTGCTCGACCCAGCCTGAATCTGGAAAAAACTGTTCGAATTCACGCTGTGCAACGGTCACGATATTCAGGGATTCGTCAAAGATGATGGCCCGACTTGAGGTCGTTCCCTGATCGATTGCCAATATGTGTTCCGGCATGGTTCGTTTGCTGCCCGCTGATGAGTGTCCTTTACTGGGGCAAGCTTGCCCTGAGGTGCTATCCACATGCAAGGAACAACGAGAGGTTTCTCGTGCACACGAATTATCTCAAGTGGCGCTACGGCCGGCTGAACGTCAGCGGCACAATTGAAGTAGTTTAATGCCACTTTCGCACAGTATTCAGATGCAAATGGCTAACGCTTCTTAATCCTTTAATATTCAATTCGCCGTAAGTTGACCGCAGCTGGGGCAAATTCAGTCTTTAAGAGGCAATTGCCAATGATGGATGTAATGACGGACAATTCCGAAATTTGGGATAAATCACAGAACAAAGCCGATATTGAAGTGTTGCTTGTGGAAGATGATCCCGATGACGTCATTCTCATGACCCGGTCCTTACGCACGTCAGATTTTGACATCGGCCTCAAAGTTGCCGAAAACGGACTTGAAGCCCTACGTATCCTGCGCAACGAGTACCCCACAAAAAGTGCAGACCTGCCCAATCTGGTACTGCTCGATCTCAACATGCCGATCATGAACGGACGCGAGTTTCTTGCGGAACTGAGAAAGGATCCGGCACTGGATTCAATCCCTGTCATTGTCATAACGACAAGCGATGATCCGGAAATTGTTCGTGAAGCCTATCAATACGGTGCTAATTCCGTCGTGACCAAGGCAACAACCGTTGCCGGCATGGCTGAACTCATGCGGCTGGTCACCCACTACTGGTTCAAGACGTCCCACATTTATTACCTGGACTAGATGACAGCCGTTTTGGCTATCGGACGCGGCCGAGAGCCGTTTTCAAGATACGAACATTCTCACGCAACTTGCGATAGGTTTCCGTCGCCGCTGACAATGTTTGGGGGCTTTCCGAATGTAGAAATTCCGAGACCATTGCATCATCAATCGTAAAAATCGAAGCTCCCACGTTTCCGATGTGTTCAATATCCTCCTCAATTTGACTAACCTCAAACTGGCCCGACAAGCTGATGCAACCTTCTGCGGCTTCTGTGACCATGACGTACCGGTGGCCAGGAACACCGTTTTTCATCATGCGATGCAGGATGATGACGTCAGTACCAAAGTGATCTACGGAACCACGGAATGAAAACCGGGCCGCCCGTCCCCGGTGTACAAAAATCTTGAGATCCAACCCGTCTATCTGCGTACACGCACTGCATGGACATATGTTTGTCTCCTTCAGGCGTCTGCGTTCCTTGAAAAAGGCAACAAATATGTCGAGGACCGTCCGGCCAATGACAACATCCGAGTGCGTGTCCGTATTAACAAAGAAGAGTGCAGCATCTCCTTCCAGTTTTGAAAGCTGTACGGTTTTTGTGGCAGCCTCAATCATCGTATTGATCAATGAGAATATGATGTACTGGGCATGAGCAAAAGCGAACCGATTGCCTGTCATGAAACGCGTGTAGTGGCTTATGTCTGGCAGTATGAAGATTGTGTCATGAGCCAACGCACTAACGTCATCTCGTCTGATGTCCGCTTCAGCAACAGGCGATGCCAATGAAAAGCCACCTCCGGCCGCCATATCGGCGGGTAACAAATTGTCCGTGGGTGCGCGCCTCGCGAAAAACACAAACAGCGCGATCACGATTGTTGTGACTATGGCAACCGCAGTCCACATGAACATCATTCCAGGTTGCATGCCCTCCATCATGTGATCGTTCATATGGTCATTCCAGTCCTCTAGGTTCAATGAAATGCGATGTCAGCCGCTGCCGCAACCTGGTAGCTGACGACTCGAACACATCAATGGACGTGGACAACCGATGGCAAATGGTAGCCGTTGAAATTGACACTGAAATTCAGGGTTGAACCGGGCACAATTTTCCGCCTCAACTCTCTCAACTCAATTGTGATGTGAGATGAAGCCAAATCAAGTGTTTCCTCCTCTCGCACCATCAAACGCGGGGCAATATGTGTAGCACCATCGGGCATCGTCATTATCACGACAGCTTCTTTGCTTGCCGATGACGTTATGGAGCTCAATACAATTGGTGATGACCCAAAGTTTGAGACCTTGAAGCGGAGGAAAGCAGTGCCACCGATCTTGGCAGGGGTGACCACCGCTTCCTCAATGAATGCGCCATCAAGTGGTTCCGTGTTTTCATCCGCCTCAGCGAAACCAGCGAAACCTACAAAAATCACCACCCATGCCGCAGTAGCAAAAAGCGATTGAGCAATCGACCTCGTTAAGGTCCGTGTTTCTCTTATCTTCATGGAATTCATGGCCTTTGGTTAGATCCAAATCAAAAATTCACTTGATCTGTTTGATCGTCATCCGGCCATTTTCGTCGACAAAATGGAACTCCCCTTTTTGCCCTGTTTTAAGCTCTTCAAGCATCTTCGGATCTGCGACTCTGAAGATCATCCTCATTGCAGGCATGTCGAGGTTTTCGATTGCTTCGTGCCGAACCGTCACCTTTCCAAGTTCCTTATCCACTTTGGTAATTTCACCCTTTGTCCATACTGGTTCTTCGGCAACCGCAGGAAGCGACGTTGCTGAAGCACTTGCCGCGATGATCATGGCTGCAACAAACTTTGGAAACACATATTTCATTGAATTTTGTCCTCTAGGATGGCGATGTTTGGTTGATCGAACAAATGTCCGAAACGTTAGTTGGCGACTACAATCGTGCCTTTCATGCCGGACTCGTAGTGACCGGGAACCAAGCACCCAAATTCAAATGTTCCAGGCTTGGTGAACGACCAGACGATTTCGGCTGTTTGGCCTTCGCCAGCATGTGCCATGTAGGGTTCGCTATGTTCCATGTTGGGGAACTTTTGCATCAAAGCGGAATGTTCCTTCAAATCCTCGGAACGCCCGATGACCATTTCATGATTCACTTCCCCGTGGTTCTTGACAACGAAGCGAACGGTCATGCCTGATTTTACCGTGAATGCTGCCGGAATGAACCGGAACTCGTCATCCATCTTGATTTCGATGACTTTGTCTATTTTGTCGGGGTCGCCTGTACGACCGAAGTCATTCTCGACTTTTTCGAGATTCGCGGGCACGAGCTTTGCTTCGTCATGTGTCTTTTGTCCATGGGCCGCGGCAGCGCCCATAGTCAGTGCCAAAACCGCGCCTGCAATAACGGTTCGTTTCATTTGGTCTCTCCTTGTTTGTTGAACGGGCCTTAAACTTCAAGCTTGTAAGCGACGGTTCCTTCCGGGTGCTTGTACCAACCCGGGTCGGTGTAATCGCGATCCGCCAGTCCCTCCCTGACTTTCACGACCGAAAACATGCCACCCATCTCGATGGGACCGAATTGCCCCCACCCGGTCATCATGGGGATTGTGTTGTCCGGCAACGGCATCTCCATCACGCCCATGTCGGCCATGCCGCGCTCACCCATGACCATGAATTCCGGGACGACATCGACAATCCTTTTGGCAATCGATCTGTGATCCACGCCGATCATGGTCGGCACGTCATGGCCCATGGCATTCATGGTGTGATGTGCTTTGTGGCAATGAATGGCCCAATCCCCTGGATTGTCGGCCACGAACTCGAAAGCACGCATCTGGCCGATCGCGCAATCGACAGTCACCTCGGGCCAGCGTGCACTTTCGGGCACCCATCCACCGTCGGTACACGTCACCTCGAAATCATACCCGTGCATGTGAATAGGATGGTTGGTCATGGTGAGATTGCCGAACCTGATCCGGGCACGGTCACCCTGATTGACGACAAAATGATCGATCCCGGGAAACACGCGGCTGTTCCAGGTCCACAGATTGAAATCAGTCATCGTGTTGACCCTGGGCGTGAACGTGCCGGGGTCAATGTCGTATGACGCCATCATGAAGACGAAATCACGATCGACCTTATGCTCTTCCGGGTCTTTCGGATGAACCACCAGAAAGCCCATCATCCCCATGGCCATCTGTGTCATTTCGTCGGCATGAGGATGATACATGAAGGTGCCGGACTTGTTCATCTGGAACTCATAGACGAACGTCTCGCCAGGCTTGATCTGCGGTTGTGACAAACCGCCAACCCCATCCATGCCCGAGGGCAGGATAATGCCGTGCCAGTGGATCGTCGTGTGCTCCGGCAACTTGTTGGTCACATAGATGCGAACCGTTTCACCTTCCACACATTCGATGGTCGGGCCAGGACTCTGGCCGTTGTAACCCCAAAGATTGGCCATCATTCCCGGCGCCAACTGGCGCTCGACCGGCTCCGCGATCAGATGAAATTCTCGGCGGCCATTTTTGAAACGGCTGGGCGCCGACCAACCGTTTAACGTCACGACCGGATTGTAAAAGGGCCCGTCCGTCGGGAGTGGCGGCACCACCATTTTGGCGCTTGACTGAAACTCGGCTTCCGGCACCGCGGCTTGCGATGTACTCGGAACGACACCGGCACCAATTATGGTTGCTGCACTGGCTGATACGAACTGACGTCTGTTCATTGATAACTTATCCATGATTAGTGTTCCTCATCTCCACTGCCGGCTTCAGCCACTTCAACATTCATCGAAGCGCCTGAGCTGCTCCCTGCGGCCAAAACGTAATTGAGCCGTGCTTTTGACAGCCAGAAATCCCGTCTGGCATCCAGGGCTGTCATCAAAGACATCTGCTTTTGTTTGTTGGCGTTCAGGAGGTCAAAAACACTGGCCAGCATCCCGTTGTACCGAAGCAGTTCTTCCTCGGTGATCCGCGTGTTGAGCGGAACAATCGTGCGTTTGTAGTGACGGGCCAGATCGTAGGCTCCGCGATAACCGGTGTAGGCCTCTCGCACCTCGGAACGGGCCGTAACGGCCAACGACTTCAGCTGCTCCACCGCCTGCATGTAGGTATATTTTGCGCGGTCGACCTTTGCGTCACCCAGGTCGAAGATGGGAACCGCGAATTCGACCTCGAAGCCATGCAAGTGGTTCTTGGTGGCAGGTACATCGGCCTCTTCGCCGGGTTCGCGTTCGTCGTTCGCAAACCCGGAGATTTCAAGGAGACTGACAACACTGGTGAACTGGGTGAGCCCCTTGGTCTTCTTCAACAGTTCAACTTCCTTGCGGGCCGCGCGGATGTCCAGGCGCTTCAACAAGGCCGTCCTTTCCATGTTCCGGCGTGTTGTGGTTCGTGCCGGCAGCTTTGGCAATCGCGACGGAAGACTGAATTTGGTCTCCTTGCCCCAGACGCCCATCTCCCTGATCAGCTTTTCGCGGGCCATTGCGGACGCGACCCGGAGTTTGCCCAACTGAGCGGCAGCTTCCGCCTTGGCGACCTTAAGTTTGGCCTGGTCGAGAGCGGGCATGCTGCCTGCGGCCGCCATCCGCATGCCAAGCTCTTCAGCACTCCTGGCTGCAGAAAAGGCACGTTTCATGATCTGAACACGCTCTCTTGCCGCAACCGCCTCTATCCAGGCCGTGCGTACGTCACCGGCCGATTTCACCACATCAAGTGCGGCTAAATAGCGTGCGCGTTCCGCCTGATCCTTTGCTATTTCTGTGCGTGGCCCGATCGTGAAGAGCGAGAGGACGCTAAAGAGTATCTGGCGTTCGATTTCGAGAATGCCATCGCCGGCGATCCTCCCTATGGATATCACCGGATTGCGCATTCGGCCGGCCTGGGCCACGTCGGACTCGGCAATGCCGATCGCACCGAGATTTGACTGAATGGACGAATTCCGAAGAAAGGCGATTTTTATTGCACTGTCGGGTGTGAGTGGTTGAGCAAGCAGTTGTCTCATTTCAAAACTGGCTTGTTCTCGCGATGCGTCGTCACGATGCCAGGCAACTTTATGCGTGGTTCTTTCCTCGACGAGATCATTCACGTCGGTTAGAGCCTGATCGACATTCGCTGTCGCACAGGCGGAAAGCGTAAGGACGAGTATGCCAACTGCACCTACCCGTTTGAGTTTGTGTCCTGGTGATAACGCCATGAAGGGTCCCCCGCGTGAATTGTCAGCCGGTCTCATTTCAGTTTTTTCTTTTTGCGAATTGGTTCGTTGACGTCGCGAAGCTGACCACGCGGGCCGCCAATCTTTTCAGCTCGATCGTTCAGTTCCCGCCAGTTTGCAGGTTTCGTCATAATCGCGGTGGGTTGGTAATCTGTGATCACCGGGCGATAGCGAATGCCGGGAACGTTGGCATCCGGGTTCGCAGGATCATTCTGATCGTACTCGTGGGCCGCCACTTCGAGGCTGAGCGGTGACACACCTATCAACACCAGTGTAGCGGCGCGCAAAAGGCGCTTTTTCATTTGAACTATCCATCATCAATATTTGTGGGAAGGCATTCACGTCGCATAAATGCAGACGCGATTCCAAATCAGACAAATTAGATGACGGTATCAGGGGGAGGTGTCGGCAAACCGAGTTCTGCAGCAGTCAGGGAGAGAATTCTCAGACCATTCAAATTACGCGAGCGTTGATCTGTTTCTGTACCGGCAAAGTTCAACGACGCAATGAAGGAGCACGTGGCGCTACAACAATCACCAGAGTCCTGATGATTGTGATTTGAGTCTGTCGGTTCATGGTGATGACCGCCAGAGGACAAATCAGACTGCAAGACAGCGTGCAATCCACAATCTGAGGCTACTGAAATGCCGTCCCCGGTTACGGTCTGATGAAGGCCATCGGAAGCCTGACCGTAATTTGGGGAATGCGCAAATGTCATTGTCGTCTGGGACAAGACCCATAGGACAACTGCAATGACATTCAGAGCACTTCTAAGACGCATTTAGAAAATCCCGCAAGGCGACTCGATAACCCACTAAATAGTTGCTTCCCGCGCTGGAAGGTCAAGCGGTTAAATGAAAATCGGCAGAATCAATTTGGTCACTGTCTGGAAGGTCTCAGGAATTTGGCAAGAACATGGAAACGGCCAATTGTTTCCTGGCTGCGACCGACTCTTCTCTCGGCAAGGCCGATTGGAATTCCGCTTGCCGTACTATTCTTCATTCCCTAGATTCCAGCGGAGATGAAAGAACTGCTGCGGGCAAACTGGATACGCATTCTGAAATGGACCGTCGGTGTTCCAGTCGTCCTGGTTGCGACCTGGATCGTCGTACTCTTGTGGTTCAACGAATTTCGCTTTTACTTCCAAACCTCTTCCCCGGATTTGGCGGCCGCGCAGGCGACGACACCCTCGTCATATGACTGTCCTGAACCGCCTCGGTATAACAAGATCGAAGAACGGCTTGAGGCTGCGGGTACCGCTGTCGTCGAACGCGATGACATTATGGACGTCTGGACCAAGGAGATGACAGCCTTTGATCACTGCAGCCAACAGTATCTGGTGCCGGCCCGAAAATTGAAGGCTCACATCGATGCTGCCTTCGAGGAACGGCTCGCCATCAGCCAGCGTGACGGCCTGATCGAAAAACTGCGGGTCCTGGAGAAGCACCTCGTTCCCGCAGAACGCATGGCAAAACGCGCCGAGGACTCCAAGACCATGTGGATCCGTAACGAATGGCCCGAGGATTTCCTGGAGCAATTGAAGACAGAAGATCCAGCCAGCTACCGGTTGCTCACAGGGAAGGATCCGGCAGAATGATGCCCATCCAAGCAAACGCGGCTTTCAACCCGCGATCCACCGGACCACAAATGTCGAACCGCGATCGGGTTCCGAATGCACGTCCAGCTGCCAGTCGTGCCGTTTTGCCACGGAAGCGCAAATTGCCAGACCTATGCCGGTGCCGGAGTAACTCTTGCGGGTGTGGAGCCGTTTGAACGGTTCCCAGATTGCGTCGCGAAATTGCGGGTCGATTCCGATGCCATTGTCCTTGACGAAGAACCCCGTCGTCACATCTTCGTTGTTGCGCTCGACGCCGATCAGAACCTCCGGCTTGACCCCTTTCTCCTGGTATTTTAGCGCGTTCGACAACAAGTTCTGCAACAACTGGGAAAGCAATGTGGGATCGGCGTCGACGATCGTGTCGCCGGTCTCCACCCGAACATCGGCAGCAGTTGACGAAATCGTTTCCTCAAGATCCCCCAGAACATCCGACAAGATATTCTGCAAGACCAGCGGTTGCCTCTCAATGAACCTGTTTGACGTGCGAGAAAAATTCAACAGGTCGGATATAAGCTGCCGGGCACGGGTGGCGGAACCCACGATCACATCAATCGCGTAGTCGAGTTCTTCCTGGTTGCCGTCGGCGGCGGCACTTTGTACGAGATCACTGAAAGTCTGAATTTTCCGGAGCGGCTCTTGCAAGTCATGCGATGCCACATAGGCAAACTGACGAAGACTTTCATTGGCGCCTTCCAGATCCGAATTTTTCAATTCCAGCGCTATCCGGGCTTGATTTCTCTCTGTTACATCGGCAAGGACGGTAAAACTCATGGCCGTCTTGTCCAAGCCGGCGTAGTCCATTATCGAGGACAACTCGATATCAATCAGACTCCCGTCCTTTCGGACAAACTGATAGGGAACGTCGTTACAACAGCCATCCCGAAAATAAGCCGGCAACACGACGTCATTAGCGTACTTTCTTGATTTTTCTTCCAAAAACTCACTCGGCCGACGTCCTATCACTTCATCGCGTTCGTAACCAAAGGTACTCAGCCACTTTTCGCTGACCTCGATCAGGCAGCCGGTGTCATCTGTTGAGTGAAGCATTGCGGGTGTCTGGCGGTAATGTCGGCGAAAGCTTTCGCGCTGGGTTACAAGCATGTCGTTGACATTTCTCAGGGATGCTTCAGCGGTCTTGAGTTCGGAAATGTCGATTGCCGCGGTCAGCACATTCCTGGTGCCAGCAACCGCATCCTCATACGGCACCTTGTCCACTTGAATCCAGTTGGAATCGGTATCGTTGTGACCGTTGATTTCGACGACGTTCCTCTCGGCAATGCCGGTTTTCAGAACTTCCAGGTCCTTTCTGTGTGCGGCCTGGAGGTCGTCCTTGAACAGCTCGTCCGTGGTGCGGCCGACCAGATCGTCCTGAGACTTTCCAATCCATTGTGCCGCAGCGCGGTTGGCCCGCAATACACGATTGTCGCAATCCTTGAACCATAGTCTCGCCGGCGTGTTGTCAAAGATAAACGAGAGTTCGCGCTCAGACTGCTTCAGGTCTTCGATCTCACCACATCGCAACAACTCAGCGGCAACTACACTGGCGACTTGACGGACAAAGAAGCGATGCCGTTCATTGAATGCACACCCGCGATTTTCCCTGTTGCACAAAATGAGATTGCCATGAAGAACATCTTTGCAATGAACCGGAATATCGACCCGTAATTTAAGTTCGAACTGGTCAGCAGTGCTGCTGCCAACCGGTTCAGTCCGGTCAGCGAATTCCGCTCTTTCGCCATCTGTAAGATCTGTCTCAACTGACGCCAAAAACGGCAACAGCGCGCGCTCGTCCCATTGGGGAATGAGCGAAACCACTGCGCCGGCGTGCCGCTTGTTCCCAGAACGGACGCTCATGAGTCCGAGATCCAGTTCGAGATACTCAAGACAGGTTTGCAAAACTTCCGAGACAAATCCGTTTGTGTCGAACTGAAACTCCATTCCGATCTGGAGCAGACGCTCAAGCGCCAGATCAAAGCGCTTGTCCTGAGTGATATCTCGCCTGACAGATAAAATGGTTACGGCTTCGGTGTTCGCATCGAACACAGCACGGTCCGTCACCTTCCACCAGGCCGTCTCGCCAGCGGCGGAACGGCTTTTTTGCTCGTAAGTCTGACCGGCGGCGTCGGGTGACAACAATGCGGCGCGAGCCCTCGCATCGACGCGTTCGGCTGCTGCCATAAAATCGAACACGCAATGCCCGACAAACTCAGATGGGACAAGACCGTAGTGGGCTGCGAAGGCCGCGTTGACATAAGTCAGCGTGCCGTCTCGGCCAAACTGGCAGACATGTTCAGACATGCCATCGAGAACGACATTTTCAACGACCGGATCACGGGATGACTGCAGGGCGTTGACAGACACAAACGCTGCTCCGAATGTTCAGAAAGTTGTCGCAACAATACCAGTTTTGCATTAACCAACCGCTAACCCTACAGAGTTCTTCCGGGGCCCTTTGATCGGTGGTTATTCACAAACCCGGATTTGCGGACACGGACAAACATGAATGATTTTCCTGAGTTTCCTCAGAATTTCCGCGATACCCTGAATAACCTGCTGGCGTGGCGGCGGGACGTTCGCCGGTTTCTTGGGAATCCGGTCGACGGATCGCTTCTCGAGGAGCTTCTGGATGCGGCCTGTCTTTCGCCGTCGGTCGGCAACAGTCAACCCTGGCGGTTCGTGACCGTGGACGATCGGGTGCGACGGCAGGCCATCGAAGACGATTTCAATGCCGCAAACTCCCACGCGTTGCAGTCCTATGATGGTGACCGGGCGAAACTATACGCTTCGCTGAAGCTTGCCGGCCTGCGCGAGGCGCCGGTTCACCTGGCAGTCTTCTGCAATGAGGAAACAGCGGCGGGCGACGGCCTCGGTCGCCGCACAATGCCGGAAATGCTGCAATACTCCGTCGTCATCGCCGTCCACACGCTTTGGCTCGCCGCCAGGGCCCGCGGACTGGGCGTGGGCTGGGTATCAATCGTGCAGCCCGACAACGTAAAACGGATCCTCGAGGTTTCCGAAGACTGGCGGCTGATTGCGTATTTGTGCATCGGATATCCGCAGGAAGAACACGTTGACCCGGAACTCGTGCGCCACGGCTGGCAGGACGCGGACCCTTCGGCCAGGACAGTGCTCAAGCGATAGCGAGAGCCACACCGGCAACCAACACCCAAAGCAAGCTGCAGGAGATCCAGAAAACCCTGATCCCAGATCTGATATCCTGTCTGTCGGCTTGCTTGTTGCCGGCGCTGTTGACGAACGCATCATCGACAATCTCATCGCCATAACGACGCGGACCCGCGAGCGCAACGCCCAGGGCCCCGGCCATGGCGGCTTCAGGCCAGCCGGCATTCGGTGACCGGTGGCGACGGGCGTCCCCGGCAATTACCCTGACACTGTCCCGCATTCGCGCATACCCTCCGCGCAGACCCGAGGCCAGCGTCAGCAGCAATGCAGACAGTCTCGATGCAGGAAGATTGGCAAAGTCGTCCAGACGCGCGGCCGCCCAGCCGAATGCTTCATGGCGGGAAGTTCGATGACCGATCATGGAGTCTGCGGTATTGAGCGTCTTGTAGGCAAACAGCCCTGGCAAGCCGGCGATCGCATACCACACGGCGGGTGCAACGATGCCGTCCGAGAAGTTTTCAGCAAGACTTTCGATCGCTGCCCGTGACACACCGGCTTCATCAAGGTTGTCGGGATCCCTGCCGACGATCATGGAGACAGCAGTTCGGCCTCCTGTCAGTCCACCGGCTTCAAGGCCATCGGCAACCGCGCGGACATGTTCCGCCAGGCTCTTCTGAGCAATGAATATTGCAGCAATGACTGCTTCGAAAAACAGCCCATAGGGAACATTCAGAAGAAGCACATGAATTGCCGTCCCCGCAGCCGCAGAAACAACAAGCAGAAAAGTAATTGCGGCTGCACCCGCTACCCTGGGAAATGTGTCACTCGCAGACGCATCATTGAAATGACGATCGAGTCCGTCGATTGCCCAGCCGATCACGACTACCGGATGTGGCAGCTTGCGCCACAACCAGGAGGGATCTCCGACCAGTGCGTCGAGAACGAGGGCCAGAAGAAGACAAAGGAAATGTGCGCTCCAGGTCATCGCCGTGTCCGCTCAGGCGTCCGTAATGTCGACAACATGCATGAACGAGCCGCCGACAGTACCGACGACCAGGCCAGCCTGCCCTTTGGATTCGCCGGTTGCGTCTTCAGTGGCAAACAGGGGTTGCGCATCGCCTTCAGCAACAATGCTCGCATAGTGGAATTCATGTGCGGCGAGAACACCTTCCCAAGGAAAACTGGCGAGCGGGGTCGCACGTCGATAGCCAAGATGAAGCTTGCGATGGGCAAAACTGGTTTCCAGAGGCAGCAGACCGGCCATGACGTGGGAGGCCCCTTCGGCGTCGGTCAAACCGCGGCCCAGAACCATGTAGCCGCCGCATTCACCGTAGATTTTCTTGCCGGCAGCGGCCGCTCCCCTCAGACCGCCCAGAAAGTCTTCGTTGGCGGAGAGGAGTTTTGCATGCAGTTCCGGATACCCCCCCGGCAGATAGACTGAATCCGCATCACCGGCGGGCGCCTCGTTCTTCAGTGGCGAAAACCAGGACAATTCGCAGCCTTCGTTCCGCCAAGCTGTCAGGACATGTGGGTAGGCGAACGCAAATGCCTCATCACAGGCGACGGCGGTCCTTTGACCGAGTGGCGTCAACTGGCGCGGTTTGCCGGTCGGTGCCGGGTGGCCGACACCGGCGACGGCGCATATCCCGTCCAGATCGACCGCGTCGCCGACTATCCGTGACGCTGTATCCAAAAAGCCTTCCAGTTCGCCATGCTCGCCGGCCTGGACGAGACCAAGGTGACGTGACGGCAGAAAGAGCCTGTTGTCACGCGGAACGGCACCGAGCACGGCCACATCCAGTTCTGCCAACGCCTGACGCAGCATGGTTTCATGACGAACACTGCCGACACGGTTCAGAATGACGCCCGCTATCGTGACATCGGAACGGTGCTGCATGAAACCCCGCACAAGGGCCGCGACAGACTGCGACTGGCCAGAAACATCAACGATCAGCACCACAGGCAGCCCAAGCGACACCGAAAGATCGGCAGCGGAACCAGTGCCGTCGGCTGCGCCGTCAAAAAGACCCATCATGCCTTCGATCAAGACGATCTCAGACTGTTGCCTTATGGAGTGGTACAGGTTCTGTACCTGCTGGGGACGCATGGCCCAGGGGTCGAGATTGACGCAATCCGCGCCGGTCGCTGCCGCATGAAACTTCGGATCGATATAGTCAGGGCCGGCCTTGGCAGACATGATCGCCGTTCCACGACGCTTCATGGCCCGCAGCAAACCCAAAGTGACGACGGTCTTTCCGCTGCCCGATGACGGTGCAGCAACGACAAGCCCCCTGCCCTGAGCCGCCGCTCGAGAAACGTTCATATGACGTCCTGCCGCCCCCGCAGACCAAGGGGATCCTTGACCGGGATACGGCCTTCGCTGGCGCCGAGCCAGTCCAGCGCGTCACGCAACCGCACGACTTCTCCGACCACGAACATCGCCGGAGGTTTGATGCCTTCGCGCTCGATATCGCGGGCCGCCCGCGCCAGGGTGGTGACCAGAACCTTCTGTCCGGGAAGACTGGCTTCCGATATGACGGCCACAGGTTCATCCGGCTGACGCCCACCTGCCATCAAGCGTTCGGAGATCGGCGAGATGTGTTTCAATGCCATGTACATGACAATGACGGGCGACCCCTTGGCGATCGACGTCCAATCGACGGCATCAGGCACAACGCCACTGGCATCGTGCCCTGTCAGGAAAGTAACCGCATGATTGGTGTCGCGGTGAGTAACCGGAATACCTGCATAGGCCAGCCCGCCAATTCCGGCAGAAATGCCCGGCACGACACGGAACGGGATATTGTGGTCGACCAGGGTCAGGGCTTCCTCGCCGCCGCGTCCGAAAACGAATGGATCGCCGCCCTTGAGCCGCAGCACACGTTTTCCGCTGTTTGCCAGTTCCACCAGCCGCAAGGAAATATCACGCTGAACCGGTGATGGCTTGCCAC
>JAJFHC010000243.1 GCA_021775835.1 Hyphomicrobiales bacterium
TCGGTTAAGTGAGTTGTTTGGTCTTACTGGTAATGAACCTGTCACAGCCGTATCCAAATTAATCCGCAACACAGCCGAAGAACTAGTGCCAGCTGGCTTTCCTATTGACTTCACTGAGCGGTTTATTGCCTTCGAGATGCGTGAACTCGGAGAGCCACTCGTTGAGCAGGCGATTGCCAATCTTGACCCACTCTTTCCGCAATTGATCAGCGGTCTCTCAGACAAGGTGCGCGACGCTCATAATGAGATCTTGGCGACATCACCCGAGAGCGATGGCTGGATCAATTCGCTCGCGAATTTCGAGTGGAATGTTATGGCGGACGTAGACTTAATCTTACCTGATGCAGTTGCCCTCGCACGGGAAGACAATGGACCTCTCATGCCACTGTTATTCACAAGTGCCGCTGATGTTCGCGCTGTGGTCATGCCGTTGTCGCCAGATCGGATGTTGGTCGGACGCTTGGCTGACGGCGTACCCAACGATCCTTGCGACTTCAACATGCATGCAGCAGCGTGCTGCGAAGACTTTTTCATCGGTGCGAAGCCGTATGATGAAGAAAAGCTGAACACTCTGATCGGAACCGCGTCCTACGAGGCAATTGAGGAAACAATCTCGCTAGTTGTGAGAGAAGCCGAACAAACTCGGTCGAAAGTCAGTACGGAAACTGAACCAGTGCAACCCTGTGCGTTTGAGCAACAAGAGTTCTCATACGGCGTGCGGCTCGCCGGTTTCGGCGACGAAAAACTCGCAAAGGTATTTGCAGATGTATTAAACGTCGTGGTTGGTTGGCTTTCTCGCGATATTCCACTCCATAATCTCGATGGTTTCACCCTGGCGGCCGACTATCACGATGCACTAGCAACCGTCGACCGTGGTGATCCCGATTTGCCACCAGCTGCCAGCAGCGCATTTAGCTACGGTCAAGGCGTCGCCAAATCCGTCACTGTGGTTCGCGACGGGACCCTCAAAGAGCATCTCATTTTCGAAGCTGGCCTCGCTGAAATGTGGTTGTCACCGGATGCTAAGGAGCGCGCAACTGGCCTCCAAACACTTGTTGTGATGCTTGCTAGGGTCGCTCATTCGACGCGATATGCCGGCGAACGCGTGATCGAATTCACTCTGGGCGCAATGGAAACTGAGCTGTATGATGCAGTGGCCAGCACACCTGCTAACTATTGGTGCGCGCGCAAGGCCGCCTATGTTGCGCCCAATCATGGGAATGTGTATGCCGATTTGATCATAGATGGTCTCGACTTCGCTAGTAGGGAAATTGCGAAGGAGCGCGAACGCAACCCGGAAAACGACGACAACAGCGTCATCATGACACGTGCTCTAGAATGCGTCTCAGCCGTGCTCGTTCATGCCGCTGAATGGCTTGGGCATTGTGATGGACTTTTAGAAGGTCAATCGTTTGTGGGAAACGATCTCCACGAACGGCTACAAGCGCGCGGCCTAGATCGCTGGATAGAATTGTTTGGTCGTGATCTTGCTGCCTGTTATGACATGGATGATGCTCTCAATCTAGAAGTCGTCACACGTCTCAGTTCACATGTTGAACGGTTGTTTTGGAGCTTTGGCATCTACTGCTGGCTCGAAGGCGACGAAGCTCACTGTAATATTACCGATGAATTATTCTTCCCGCCGCAATTGCCCCCCTGAAGGGAGACGCAGCCTTGTCGCCTAAAGCGGACAGAAAAGGCCGTGACCTTAGAGAATTCGGCTGTTGAGTGTTGCTACACAAACCTGCTACATTGCGCCATGTAGCAGTGCCCTAAACTCTTGGATTTCTGCGATTTTTGGAACGTGAGCTTGTCTCTCATCGCCCGCTCCAATTACTCTCAAATCATTCCTCATTCTGGACAGACGGCTTGTTTGCTTCAGTGCATTCGTGGCTGTGGGGTGTAGCCATTGCGGAACATCATCTCTCTAGCGAAATGTGGCATTCTGGACACGGATTTCGGCCTGATCATTGCAGCGAAATTCCTCAAAACCAGCTCGACAATTAACATCGCGACGCTTACTCGTTGACAATTCTTCATGTGTGAGTGATACCGTTTTCTTGTTTGGGGACTGTGGGTTAGAAGAAATACAGTGAAGAGAGATCATCGTCTCGACAGCATACGCGGGTTGCTGCTGGCTGAAATCACGCTGTATCATGTGGGTGCACCGATAAGCTTTCTGGTTTTTGAATGCTTCGGCCGGGTATCGACGGCTGCCGGGTTTGTATTTGTTGCGGGGATCGTGGCAGGCGCCGTCTACGGACCCCTTGCGGAACAGGGCGCAAGGCCCATCATTGCCCGGTCAATCCGGCGGGCTGGCTACATACATGGCTACCATGTTGTTTCATTTCTGTTCCTGATGCTCCTGATTGCCGCGTTTCCCTGGCTCAACGACCATTATAAATTGCCGTTTTCGGATCCGAACATTCTTTCCCTGAGTAATCTGGCGTCCGTCGTGTTGCTGACAAACCAGCCAGTTTTCTTCGACATCCTGCCACTCTATACGGTGTTCGTACTGGCGATGCCCCTGGCCCTGCTGGGATTCAAGCATGGACAGGCTCCTGCGGTTCTGGCGGTCAGTTTTCTTTTATGGTGTCTGGTCCAGTTTTCGTGGGGAGGAATGGAATGGTTCGGAGGTTCGTATTTCGATCCGCTGGCTTGGCAGATGATCTTTGTGGCGGGTTTGTATCTGGGAGATACACAGCTTCGGCGTGGACGGGTCGTGGTGGCCGAGCACTGGGTTCTGCTTGTAATTTGCACCGTTGTTGCCGTATCCGGGTTCACCCTTCGCTGGGACCTCGTGGATTGGCCAGCACTTTTTGACCAGGGCGCGCCTCTTTCCAACAAAACGGCATACGGTGCCCTTCATTTGGTCAACTTTTTTGCCTTTTCGTATCTCGTCTTTTGTTTGAGTAAGCGGTTCCCGAACTGGTTCGTGTGGCGGCCTTTTGCGTTTCTTGGAAGACATTCCATCAAGGTGTTCACCTTTCACGTGCTGGCCGTTTACCTCACGTATCCCCTGGTGGACCCTGTAAGACACTTCGCGTCGTGGGGGCATGACGCCTTAGCTCTCGCGATTGTCGCGAGCCTCTGGATACCGGCATTCTTGTCTCAGCATTTGCAGGATACATGGAAGAAGTCCGGGCGTTTGGATCAGATTCGCCCTCGTTAGATCAGGACATTCCGAATCCAGAGACTGCTGTATCCCCGTTGGTGGTTCTATCCATTCAGCTCCAACGCAGCATCGCCTGCCTCTGGCACCGCATGTCCAAATTCATCCCACTCGTCCCAACCGGGAAAGGCAACCATTGCGGACTCTTCGAGATGTTGCAATCGCCCGACCCACGCCCGCTTATGGCCTTCAAGGTGTTGATCGAACAGGCTTTCTTCCACGCGGACAAAGTCCGAACAGCCCTGGACTCCGTGCGCCAGAAACGGTTGGAGAACCTTGAAACCCATGTAGTAGAGGGAGTACTGGATCGGCCACAACATGGTGTCGATGTCGCCGCCCCGACCGTTCGCCATGAAGGCGGCTTCAGGTGCGCCGGTGGTGATTGAACAGATTGCCCGTTTGCCTTTGAAGTAGCCGCGGTCATAACGCATCGTGCTGGTGTAGAGCGCGCCGTTGACGAACACCCGGTCGAACCAGCCTTTCAGCATTGCCGGCTGGGCGTGCCACCACAGCGGGAACTGAAACACGACAAGGTCGGCACGCTCCAATCGGGCGATTTCCCGTTCGATGTCGGACGGCAGAGCGCCGATGTCGCTCGCATGGCGCTGCTCGACCATGCCGGAAAACCAGTCCGGGTCTTTGCGCTCCGGATAGTGATCGCCCTTTTCCACCGGATCGAACCCTTCGGCATGAAGATCCGCGATCTCGACCCCATGACCGAGACGCTCGAGGGTTTCGGCCGCCACGTCCCGCATTGTGCCGTTGAAGGACGCGGGCTCGGGATGACAGTAGACGATCAAAGCATGCATGGAATGGGTCCTTTCGGATGAGTTGTCTGATTGCTCTGTCATCGAGTACGCTGTTGAGCAACGCACAGCAATTCGCCAAATCCTGAAAGATGCATTGCAAAAATGAACAACAGAATTGAATGGGATGACCTGCGCCTGGTCTTGGCTGTCCATGACGCAGGCACGCTTTCCGGCGCGGGACGACGGCTGGGTGTGAGCCATGCAACAGTGCACCGGCGGCTTGCGGTTACCGAACAACGTCTCGGTGTGAAACTGTTCAATGCCGCAAGAACCGGTTATATGCCGACGCCGGCGGGGGAGGAACTGGCCACCACCGCACGGCAAATTGAGGGTCAGGTTCAGGACGCGGAACGCCGGGTGATCGGGCGGGATCTGCGGCCATCGGGAACTGTCCGCGTGGCTACCCTGGACTCCTTCCTGGTCGGGTTTCTGTCACAGATCTTCAGTCAATTCCAAACCGTGCATCCTGATATATCGTTGGAAATTAGCGTTTCAAACCAACTCTTTAACTTGTCCAAACGAGAAGCCGACGTGGCCATCCGACCGTCCCAGAGGCCGGCCAGTACACTTGTAGGCCGCAAGGCGGGCACCATTGCCTATGCAGTCTACGGTCGCTGTGATCTTGTTCCCAGCAGCGGCAACGTCCCTGACTCTGGGGCATTTCAGTGGGTAGGACCGGACGAAACCATGCATTACCCTGAACTGACGGCTTGGATGGCCGATCACGGCCATGAGGCGAGATGCGGTTACCGCGTCAATAGTGTTGTGGGCATGCACTCAGCCGTCAGTGAAGGCCATGGCCTGGCTGTTCTTCCCTGTTACCTGGGTGACAGGGATCAGCGCCTTGCCCGATTCGGCGACCCGATCCCGGAACTTGAAACCGGTTTGTGGACACTGACCCATCCGGACTTGCGCCGGACAGCGCGTGTTCGAGCCTTGCTGGACTTCCTTGCCACGTCGCTCAAGGCGCAACGTGGATTACTTGGTGGACACGCGGCGCTTGATTCAAAGTCCAAAATCTGATCCGACGGGAGTCTGTTGTGCTGTCGCTTGCCTTTTGGCGCTTGGATTGCACAACACATCCTATGTTTTCAAATCAGGACCACGCCCATGGACCGAAGATACAGCTT
>JAJFHC010000244.1 GCA_021775835.1 Hyphomicrobiales bacterium
GAATTTGTTTGGTGGCATGAGCCACTAGTACCGTTGCCAGCCCTTCCAAGAGTGTAATTTTCTAGAACAACGACCTGCATTCCTCGCAAAAACGACGCGTTCACATTGAGCCAATTGATGGATGTACGGAGACGATCACTCACTCTTGTTGTTACGATTCACGCTCGCGTCACGCAATTTCCCACAGTTTGTATGTTTGCAACGTACCCGTCTAGCGTGCCCCACCGTGCAGTGATCAGACTACTAATGGGGCTCTGCCGATGGATGATCAACATGGGGAAATCAGATGACGTTTGACAAGGCCGCACTAGAGGGAATCAAAAAAGAAGCAGAACGGCTGGGTGTCGAATGGGAGGCTCTGGCCGCCGTCGCCCAAGTTGAAAGCGGCGGGAGGCCTTTATGGGATGGCCTGTGTCCCATTCGCATTGAAGGACACTATTTTGATAAGAGGCTGAGCGGCGCCAAGAAAAAGGCGGCGCGGCAACAAGGCTTGGCGGCTCCAAAGGCTGGCCAGGTCAAGAATCCAAGAAAGATGGCGGATCGTTACGCGATGCTGAAACGCATGACAGCAATTGATGAAGACGCGGCCTTGGAGAGTTGCTCATGGGGACTTGGTCAAGTGATGGGTTCCCATTGGAAAAAGCTCGGCTATGCCAGCGTGCAGAATCTTGCAAAAGAAGCAAAGAGTTCCGTCAGCGGACAAGTGAACCTTATGGGGCGCTACATTGAAACGTTCGGCCTCAAAGGTGAGTTGGAAGACAAGGACTGGGCCGGTTTCGCCAGGAAGTACAATGGAAAGAACTACAAGAAGAACAAGTATGACGAGAAGATGGCCGACGCCTACGAGGAATTCCTATATGGCAAAGTCAAAAAGACCAAGTCGACCGTCAAGAACGATGACATTATTGAGCGCGGCGACAAGGGACCCGAAGTCTTGGAGTTGCAGCGTAAACTGAGCGAATTTGGGTACTACATGGGGGCGCTGGACGGCATTTTCGCTGGCGGCTCGGAATTAGCGGTGATGGAGTTTCAGCGCGATGCAAAGATTCAGGTTGACGGACGGGTTGGATCTAAAACCAAGACAAAGCTCAGGGGTTGGAGCACGGCCAAAAGCAAAAAGGCAAAATCAGAAGGCCGGGGGCAGGTTGTGTATGTCAATCAGCACGCCATTCGAAACCGTCCCTGTACGGTCAATCTCGAGGTGACTTTGTCAGCGGCCGTCTACGATGTTTATGGTCCTGGATGCCAGGCGCAAATCTACAGTGGAGGCCAGTCACGCAAAGGCATGCCGGGCAAGCGCACGGGCAGCATCCGCCACGACGACCATGGCAAAGGAGGTAGGGCCCTTGATGCCTACATCATCAACACGAAGGGCAAGAAACTGGAAGGTATCGAGCTAGCGAAACTGGGCCAGTATTGGCTGGCAATGAAGTTTGGGGGTTGTGGGTTGGAAATGGCTGTCGGCGGCATTCACCTGGATGAGTGGAAAAGGCCACCACCTGGCGGAGGCATGCTATGGACCTATCCCTACTCGGATCGCAAGCCTTGGGGCGCAAAAGTTAGGCAGATGCTTGTGGATGGCAGCAAGGGCAAGAAGCCGCCGCTCTACAAGCCCTGACCTTGCCGTGTGTCAACGCCGGAGTAAGACTCCACCACTTGGTCGGAGCAAAAATACATCACTTTGGTGTTGAGGAATGCTGTCAATAGGGTCCGCCCCGCGGCGTGCCTCAGTTGGCTAATGCAGAAATTAGCAAAAATGAATACCTCGAATGAGAACATAGAAAAATGGGAGGCAATGCTATGAGTAAACGTCCGACCAAGTCTGAAAAAGCAAACAAAACTGCGCCCCAAAAACTAAAGAAAACGGCTGATCCATCCGAGACTCTTGATGCCGCCCCAAGACTTGGAGATCGCGCCCTAAATGTCCTCGCTGATGCCACGGATCTGCGAGACCGGATCTATGAGCCGGCTCTCCTGGATTTGGCTCTTTCCCAGGATCCGCCCGACATTGGGGTCAGCCCCATCCGCAATCAGGGTTCAGAAGGAGCTTGCACCGGTTTTGCTCTATCAAGCGCCATCACTCTTATGAACAGACAGCGCCACCAGCGTATTCCAACGCCCGTGGAGGCCCCCATGGCCAGTGCCAGAATGCTCTACGAGATGGCCAAGATAAATGATGAATGGCCGGGCGAGGACTACGAAGGATCAAGCATTCGCGGTGCTCTCAAGGGCTTCTACAACAATGGAGTCTGCCGGGACGATCTCGCACCGTATGCGTCCGGCGAAAGGGGATGGTTTCTCAAAAAGGAACAGGCAAAGGATGCCAGAAACACCGGATTGGGAGCTTACTACCGCCTGCGGCCTGAAATCATCGACTACCATGCCGCCCTCAACGAAGCCAATGTTGTCTATGTCTCAGCCCAAATACATCGCGGATGGCAAAAACCTCCGAAGGGTGACATCAAACCTTCCCACCTCACCGAAGGCGGTCATGCCTTCATCATTGTCGGTTATGACGAAGACGGCTTTCTGATCCAGAACTCCTGGGGCGAAAGTTGGGGGAAATTCAACGGCAGGCCGGGGATCGCGCGCTGGCGTTATGAAGACTGGTCGGCAAATGTCATGGACGCCTGGGTGCTCAGGCTATCTGTGCCCACCCCTGACGCCTTTGACCTGACAACTTCAGAACCAACCGCACAGACGGTCAATCTGTTTGAGTCACCCAATGTTAGAGGGCCACGACACGAGGAAATCGTTGGTCACATCGTTCATCTTGACGATGGTAAATTGGTCGAGAAAGGCAAGTATCCAACCCCCGAAACAACCATTCAGGAAACTGCCGATTTCCTGGCCGATGAAACAGCCACGGCAAAACGCGATTACAAGCACCTTCTGTTTTATGCCCATGGCGGTCTGAACGATCAGAGTGCGGCGGCAAA
The DNA here is from genome assembly GCA_021775835.1 of Hyphomicrobiales bacterium. The sequence continues at coordinate 2,940 of JAJFHC010000244.1, forward strand.
CCGCGTGCGCAAGATGAAGGAAGTCTTCAAACGTAATGGTATCTACCCCGTCCACTTCATGTGGGAGACAGGTTTCTTTGAAACCCTGGGCGATATCATTTTCTCCGCCAGCAACAAGGCTGAGGGCCGCGTCGGCGGCCTTTCGGATTTCTTCGATCGTGTTCTTGAATCCCTCGCGCGCGGTCCGGGCAGTGCTATCTGGCGTGACATGAAATGGGATGCAGAACAAAGCTTCATCCGTTTGGGCGGGGGACGGAAAGCAGTTGAACTGCTTCTCAAGGGTAACGCAAGACGATCAAATCCGCTTCAGGTTCATATGGTAGGACATAGCGCGGGTTCCATTCTGCTGGCCCATATGCTCGAGTCCTTGGACGCCATAAACCCACTCAATCAACCTGTCCGATCCTGCTCCCTCATGGCTCCCGCCTGCACGGTCGATCTCTTTGAAGAATTCTATCATCCGAACATCGGAAAACCAGGAGCCGCAAGCGGCATCGCTAAGCTTTGGCAGTACAATCTCATTGATCAGCGTGAACAGGATGACTCCGTCGGTCCTTATCGAAAGTCACTGTTGTATTTCGTCTCAAATGCATTCGAGGACAAAAAGAAAATGCCCTTGCTTGGCATGGAAGAATTCTCCGAGGACCTCACTCTCAAGTCGGGCCATGCGATCCATTATGCAGGCCGTGGAGCGACCATCACGGATAGCAAAACCCATGGCGGTTTTGATAATGACCGTGCCACAATGAACAACATCCTGAAGAACATACTGGGCCGCCGGCCATCTGCAGCCAAAGGCTTTCAACCTGAGGACATGACAGGTTACTGAAAACTTTGGGTCTGGCCCTCCGGAAAGGGGTGTACCGGACAAACGAACATAGGTAAGTGTTCCCGCAATGTGCAAATTTGGGATCATCCGGTCGGACTGTTTCGGCCCATTGCGGACTCTCGCCGTCCGCTCATCATGCTGTAATGCGGCTCGTCATTCCGGCCATTCGCTGCAAGCGCGAGCCTGCCCGTTCGTCAAGGTCAGCATGCGGACAAAACTGCCTTTTGCTTGTCCCCCTGTTGCGGACGCAGAAATCTTTCGTAAATGCGGCGTGGAGCCCGCGGCGGTGCTGCAGATTTCTCCAAACCGGCCGTTCATGATCTGCACATCCGCAGGATTTCAGGCCAACCTCTCGTTGCAATCATTTTCAAACCGCAACCAGCCCAGGAATGCTTCCGCTTCCTGAGACATCGGCTGATCCGTGAAAACGACAAAGTAACCCGCGTTTTCAACTCTGACATCGGACAATCTGACAAGCGTTCCGTCGCCAAATTCTGGCGCGACTAGATCATCCCATAGGGCGATGCCCTGGCCATCCACTACCGCCTGAACGCGGCTGTTTGAGTCCGGGATGGTCAAGCTGGACCGGCTGGGCGCGTAAGGCAGCCCAGCGGCTTTGTGCCAGGCCCGCCAACCGGCATCGCCGGAGCTGTCTCCCAAAAGAGGAAGCTGACTGACCGCCTCGGCCAACCCAAGACGGCTTACCTGCTCAGCAACTGTGCGGTTGGCGGTTGGCACGGCAGGCAGGGACATAAGAAGTTCGCTCTTGTGGTCTTCCCAGCCGCCTATTCCCCAGAGGAGAGCCATATCGACTTTGACAGATCTCATCATGTCGACAGAGTTGAGCGGTTCGATCCGCAGGCTAATACCGGGATTGGCCTCGAAGAGGCGGGTGAGCCTTGGTGATAGCCAGCGTGACGAGAAATAGGTCAGCGCGCCAACGGTCACGGCTCCTGTGGCCGGACCGCGCAGGTCTTCGATTTCACGGTCGATCCGGCTCAGGGCCGTTTGGGAAACATGCCACAACCTGCGCCCTTCCTCCGTCAGTTCCAGTTTTGCGTGCGCGCGCTCGAACAGGCGAAAGCCGAGCTCCGCTTCAAGCTTGTTGATTTGGTAACTGATCGACCCTTTGGACTGATGCACCTCGTCCGCCGCCTTGGTCATCGACAGGTTGCGGGCAACGGCATCAAAGATCTTGAGGGCATCATAGGAACGAAAGCGCATGAATAATGTCTAATTTTTTCGAACGAATTGTGCAAATCATTAGATTTGCGTCAAGCGCAGGTGGCCGAATATCCTAGACACAATGCGTGGCACCCATCTGTCCTTGTCGAAGATCACCCGCAGGCGTCTAACAACTCTGAACGGTGAACAACATGACAACCGACCTCTCGCACTATCGTTTCGTCGCCAAGGCTTTGCTGAACAAGGGCGCGCGTCCGCGCGAGCTTGCCCGGACCATGCCTGCCCATCCACTGAGCTACATGGAACTGCCCTTTGATCCCGAATACACGCTCTACAACTCGCGACTGACACCAGAGAAACTCGACACGGCCACTGATGACGAGATGTATTGGGCCGTGCGCACCAATGTCATCTTTCGTCACACCGGCGAGTTGCCTATCGAGATCAGTGGGCCGGATGCGGAAACCCTGTTGAATAAGGTGTTCACACGGAGCGTCAGCAAGGTAAAGCCGGGTCGCTGCTCCTATCAGTTTGCTTGCTATCACGATGGCGGCATGATCACAGACGGGGTGCTGTTGCGGCTGGCGCAGGACAGGTTCTGGATGGCGCAGGCCGACGGCGATCTGTTCAGCTGGTACAAGGCCCACGCGGAGGGGCTGGACGTGAAAATCCACGACCCGAATGTCTGGGTCAGCCAGATCCAGGGGCCGCGTTCGCTGGAGCTTCTGGCCGCCGTGCTGGATGGTCCGATGCCCGACCCATTCCGCTATTTTGATTGCGCCGAGGTCTCCATCGCCGGACAAACCTGCTGGATCAGCCGTTCGGGCTTCACCAACGAGCTTGGCTGGGAGGTCTATATGCTGCCCGACACCGACATCCCGGCCATCGGCGACAGGATCATGGAGGTCGGCGCGGCGTTCGATATCCTGCTGACCGGAACGCCAGTGTTCCGCGCTCGGCGGATCGAGGCCGGGTTGCTCAACGCTGGGTCGGATTTCGGAGCCGAGACGACGCCGTTTGAGGCAGGGCTTGGCGGTTGTGTCGAATTTGACGACCGTGACTTTGTTGGCCGCAAAGCGCTGGAGGTCGCCGATAAATCCTGCCTCACCTGGGGCATGCGGGTAACCGGCGGCGTGGCTCAGCTTGGACGCGTAATGACCATTGATGGCAGACCAGTCGGCCGGGTCTGCTCCTCGGGATATTCGCCCTATCAGGGCTGCGGTGTCTGCATCGTGCGCATGGATGATCCTGCTCAGGGTCCGGGAACAAAGGTAGAGGTGCTCTGCGCCGATGGGTCTACCCGCAGCGGAGAACTTTGTACCTTACCAATGTATGACGCCGACCGCCTGATCCCGCGCGGCAAGTTGGTGGACATCCCGGCAAACCCAATCGCAGCGGAATGACCATGTATGACGTTAGCCTCACCACCTCGCACTTCCCGGCGCAGGGCGATGCGGAAATCCGCGACATCACGGTTGGCGAGTTGCTGCGCGAGGTGGCTGTGGCGCGCCCGGATGCCGAGGCCTTGGTCGAAGTCCGGCAAGACGGATCGACCGGGCGGCGCTGGACCTATGCGGGACTGCTGGCCGACGCCGAGCGGCTGGCCATGGCGCTCTCCACCCGTTTCGACCCTGGTGAGCGCATTGTCGTCTGGTCGCCCAACAGTCCCGAATGGGTTCTGATGGAGTATGCCTGTGCGCTGTCCGGACTGGTTCTGGTGACGGCGAACCCGGCCTTTCAGGCACGCGAACTGGCCTATGTGCTGGAGCAGTCCGGGGCGGTCGCCTTGTTCCTTGTCGAGGAGTTCCGCGGCAACCCGATGGGCCGGATCGGGGCTGAGGTCGCGGCGAACATCCCATCGGTGCGCGAAGTCACAGGCATGGAAAGCGCCGTGCTTTACGCGGAAGGGCCCCGCCCGCCTGCTTTGCCCGATGTCGCCTCGGGCGACGCCGCGATGATCCAGTATACATCCGGCACGACTGGCTTTCCCAAAGGGGCGGTGCTGAGCCATCGCGGGCTGGTCAACAACGCGCGGTTCTACGCGGGTCGCTGCGGGGCGACCAAGGCGACCACCTGGGTCAACATCATGCCGATGTTTCACACCTCGGGCTGCGGCATGGTCACGCTTGGCTGCCTGCAGGCGGGGTGCCGGATGGTGCTGATCAGCCTTTTTGACCCGGACATCGTGCTGGATCAGTTGGAAGCAAGCGGCGCGGACATCATCCTTGGGGTGCCAACCATGGTGGTGGCGCTGCTCGACGCGCAGGAAAAGCGCCCGCGCGACCTGTCAGCTCTGAAACTGGTCAGCTGTGGCGGTTCGATGGTTGCCCCCGAATTGGTGCGCCGGGTGCAGAACCTGATGGGGGCCGGGTTTTCGACGCTCTATGGCCAGACTGAACACTGTCCGGTGATCACGCAACACCATTTGTCGGACAGTATCGACGACATCTGCAACACGGCTGGCCAGCCGATGGCGCAAACCGAGGTCTCGATCCGCAGCGTCAATGACAACCTCGCCGTTGCCATTGGTGCGGTCGGAGAGATTTGCGCGCGCGGCCCCTGTGTCATGCTGGAATACAACGACAACCCCAAGGCCACGTCCGAGACTGTCGACGCGATGGGTTGGCTGCACACCGGCGATCTGGGCCGGATGGATACGCGCGGCTACGTCACCGTCACTGGCCGTGTCAAAGAGATGATCATCCGCGGCGGCGAGAACCACTTCCCGGCCGAGATCGAGAACTGCCTGTTGGAACACGCGAGCGTGGCTGAGGTCGCTGTGGTCGGCCTGCCGGACCCGAAATGGGGCGAGGTCATCGGCGCGTTCATCCGCGGCACAGGACCACTGGATAGGTCCGCGCTGCATGCCCATTGCCGCGCAAATATGTCGCCGCAGAAAACCCCGAATGTTTGGGTGCAGGTCGACGGCTTTCCCCTGACCGGCTCGGGCAAAATCCAGAAATTTGTTCTCCGCGACCGTTTCGTCGCCGGGGAATTCAATGAACTCTGACTGACAGGAACCGACATGCAGGACGCAACCAGACACTATATCAACGGCCAATGGGTCGCCTCGATCGACGGGCGCGAAATGGCGGTTGAAAACCCGTCGACCGAAGAGAAGATCGCCACGATCACTTTGGGTGGCGTTGCTGATGCCGACGCAGCTGTCGCTGCGGCCAAGAATGCATTCCCGGCCTGGGCGGCAACAGACCCCTCGGAACGGATCGCCGCTCTGGAGCGGTTGATGGAGGTCTACAAGTCGCGGGCGGAGGAAATGGCGCAGGCCATCAGCTTTGAGATGGGTGCACCTATCGCACTGGCAAAGACGGCACAGGTCGGTGCCGGTGCCGGTCATCTCAAGAACACCATTCGGGCGGCCAAGGCTTTTGCCTTTGAACGTCCCTTGGGGGATCACGCGCCCGGCGACATGATCCTATATGAGCCGGTCGGTGTCTGCGTGTTGATCACCCCATGGAACTGGCCGATGAACCAGGTGATGCTGAAGGTCGCCCCGGCGCTGGCGGCGGGCTGCACGGTGGTTCTGAAACCGTCGGAACTCTCACCACTCAGCGCCATTCTGCTGACCGAGATGATCGATGCAGCGGGCTTCCCGTCCGGTGTGTTCAATCTGGTGAACGGTGATGGTGCCGGTGTTGGCGCGCATCTCACCGCGCACCCGGAAGTGGATATGGTCAGCTTCACCGGGTCAACCCGAGCTGGTGTGGCGATCAGCAAAGCGGCAGCGGAAACCGTCAAGCGCGTCAGCCTGGAACTGGGCGGCAAGGGTGCCAACATCATCTTTGCCGATGCCGATGAAAAGGCGGTCACGCGCGGCGTGCGCCACTGCTTCAATAACTCGGGCCAGTCCTGCAACGCACCAACCCGGATGCTCGTGGAACGCTCGATCTACGATCAGGCCGTTGAAACCGCCCGAGCCATAGCTGAGAAAACAGAGGTCGGACCGGCGGATATCGAAGGTCGCCAGATCGGCCCAGTTGTGTCGGAATTGCAGTTCAACAAGATCCAATATCTGATCAAGAGCGGCATTGACGAACACGCCACGTTGATCGCAGGTGGCCTTGGCCGCCCTGACGAGCTGAACCGGGGTCACTTCGTGCGCCCCACGATCTTTGCCGATGTCACGCCGGAAATGACGATCTGGAAGGAAGAAATCTTCGGACCGGTTCTTGTGATGACACCTTTCGAGACCGAAGAAGAGGCTATCGCTCTGGCCAACGACACACCCTATGGATTAACCAACTATGTGCAGACCGCTGACAAGGCAGGTGCTCGCCGAGTGGCGCGTCAACTTCGCTCGGGTATGGTCGAAATGAACGGTAAGTTCGGCGGTGCGGGCTCGCCTTTTGGCGGCATGAAGCAGTCGAGCAATGGCCGTGAAGGTGGTGTCTGGGGTCTTGAGGAGTTTCTTGAAGTCAAGGCCGTCAGCGATTGGGAGTGAGCATGTCCAAGGTTCTATATGAAAAGGATGGCCGGATCGGGCGGATCACCCTGAACCGGCCCGAGGTAATGAATGCCATCGACGATGATCTGCCGCGCGCACTGGCGGCGGCGGTGGCAGAGGCCGACCATGACCGCGACGTCCACGTAATGGTCCTGTCCGGCGCAGGAAAGGCATTTTGCGCAGGCTACGACCTGGCCCACTACGCCGAGGGCAACGGCCCCAACAAGGTGGTGCAGGACATGCCCTGGGACCCAATGCAAGATTTCCAGTTCATGTGGGCCAACACGCAGGCCTTCATGTCGCTCTTCCGGGCGATGAAACCGGTGATCTGCAAGGTGCACGGCTTTGCCGTCGCGGGAGGCTCGGACATCGCGCTGTGTGCCGATCTCACGATCATGGGGGACACCGCGCAAATCGGCTACATGCCCACCCGCGCTTGGGGCTGTCCGACGACTGCAATGTGGGTGCATCGACTCGGGCCTGAAAAGGCCAAGCGGATGATGTTTACAGGTGACAAGATCAGCGGGGTTGAGGCCGCTGAGATGGGGTTGGTGCTGAAATCCGTGCCCGATGACCAACTGGATGCCGAGGTCGAGGCGCTGGCGGCGCGCATGGCATCGGTACCGATCAACCAACTGGCGATGCAGAAGATGGTGATAAACGCGGCTGTCGAGGAAAAGATCAACCAAACGCAGCGTCTTGCCACCGTGTTCGATGGCATCACCCGCCATTCACCAGAGGGCATGAACTTCAAAGCCCGCGTGGAGCAAGTCGGCTGGAAGCAGGCGGTTCAGGAACGGGACGCCGGGACCTTCGACTGGACCCGCAACAAGCCCTTCGACTGACAAAACCCGCAAATCATTTGGAACCAACCGTTCGCGTTGGCGTGTCAAATTACTACAAAGCCCCGCCGCACGAGTATCGGATAGGGGAAACCCGCTGCGCTTCGAACGAATGGCGGCTTTTCTCGTCGCGCGGAAGCCACGGGCCAATGCATGCGCCGCAGTCTTTCCGCTGCGAGCGCACGCAGCGGAAAAAACGAATTTACAGATTGGGCTCGAAGCGGCCAAATGTTCATCTTCCGACAGGACTGATTCTGATGTCCGCTTTGTGGAAATTCGGTTGCCACCTTCGTAATTGCCACAAATGGCAACTCTCCGCCCGAGACCGCCGTTTCGCTGCATTGCCACAAATGACCGCTTCCCCCCCTGATCGGACTCTCACGGTTTTTCGATACTACCTTCTATGACATGCGTATTTTGGCTTTCCGTCCAACGTTGCGGATTTAGCCACCAATTCAAAAAAATACACGGTTGGCGGCGTTCGTGATGTCTCTCACAATAAATCTATTTTCAAATGAAACTGTTATTTCATCAGCGGCAGGTGTCCGATAATTGGTTACACAGCTTTTGTGGTTCTTTGGAGAGAACCCGATAGTTGGCCCTTCGTCGGAACTTAGTGGCTGCATGCCAGCGTCGTGGATACGGGCCAGATTGCCCGCAAGCAGTTTCTTCAGATCTTGAAATTCAATATCTGTTTCAAAACCCATTCCCTGCCCATGATATTTAACCGGGACGGAGACAAATTCTCCGCTTTTGACTACACGTTCAACGCTAAGAACAGAGGTGAGTTTCGCATTGATAATAGATGTCCTTTTTTGCTCAAACGGGGAATTATCATCCGGTGATTCTTTTGCGAAATAAGACAACATACCTGAGAGATCACATTCTATGTGTCCAAAAAGGACAACGGGGAATTTTTCATTGTTATGAAACTCGATTTTATTGTTCATGAGATTCCCGTCGGCAATGGCAATTAAAACTCCTCTGGGCAAAAATCTCTCTGACAACGTAAATACAGTTGCAAGAACGCTTAGCAGGGCCACGATCAATGCGAGTGAAGTGTTCGAAAATATCAAGTATCGTCTCCAATTTTGCCAAGAATCGCACTCCGTACATTTTAATTGATTTGACTTAAGTGATGCGCAGCATGCCCAACAAACCGTTTCGGTCTCAGAAGCTGTTTGGTTGGTATTTTTCGTTTGGCCCATTTTCAGATCTTACACCTTCCACACCACAATTATTTGATATTGCAATAAAGGCTCATTAATGAGTTCTGAATCAACAAATACCATGAACTCAGTACCCAGATTTCAAAAACCGATCATAATAAAAGCGACGGTTTCTACGTTATGTCCATGAGGCAGCACTTGGCAAAAAATGGAAGTGTTCGGCCTTCGAGAATAGAGTCCGTTCACGAGTGTAGAGCAGAAGTTCCGTGCACTAACGGCTGATTTCGGGAGTTAAACGGAAGTGCTCGGACGGGTCTCCATGCAGCTGCTTGTGACCCGTTTCCGCGCGCCGGCGCAAGGTGTCGAATTGTGTTCTGTGGACAATCCTGCCTTCACTCAAACATGTTCTGACTGTCAGTTGCTGTACAAAACGGAAATACGCGTTGGCGTCCCAGTTAAAGGGGCTACCCTAAAAACCAACACGACAGCAGTGACAGGTTGGTGTCGTGTCAGTGTTCCAGCACTTGAAATCGAACAATCATGAGGAAATTTTGCAGCAGTTGGTGTGAAATCACCATCGTTTCATTGGCCAAAAGTTGGCCACTGAAATTTACATAAGTTTTGAATTTTACAATCTATTGATATTACAGAGAAAATTTGGTCGGAGTGAGAGGATTTGAACCTCCGACCCCCTCGTCCCGAACGAGGTGAGAAAGATCTAAATTATTGATTTTATTAGCCCCAACTACCCGTATCGCCACCTTTTGTTCCTGTTCTATTCAGGTCAATCGGTGGCGAAACGGTGGCGGTAGATTATGTAACTGAACCTCTCCATGTAACGATCCCACGGTCGATCTGAATACGGGGCGTACCCCCGGAATAGGGTTTACAATAATTCCCTTGCTAACTATTCCATCTCTCCAATCTCTCCAGATCTGAACAGCTCTTCCGGTTCGCCATATTCCCCGATGTCAGGATCAGCGGCTCGAGCCCACGCGATAACGCCGGCATGAGCTGTGACCAGGTCTTTAGCCTTACGGACGGCGCGATCCTCGCTATCGAACTGCATCGGTTCCATGGCCGGTAGGATCTCGCCGGTCTCCGGATCGGGATCAAAGGCCATGACGACGACAAGGCGTTTGACTTCAGACATTCCGCTACCTCACAAGCAGTGATCATGTTCTTCGGATTGTATCACAGACCTTCATCCAGTCGACGGCCGCCGCCAAAGCTCCGCGTTCGGATTAGAAAGGTCTGTTGTGCCCCAGAAATTCACCGTCCATTCGCGGATGGTTTTACTTCTCAAATTGA
>JAJFHC010000245.1 GCA_021775835.1 Hyphomicrobiales bacterium
TCATGGCGGAAGTTCGTTACCTGGTCGATGATGTAGACGACGCGATAAAGTTCTATTCGGACAATCTCGGGTTTACGTTGAATCAGCAATTTGGTCAGGCAATGGCGATCATTGAATATGGAGACCTGACCCTGTGGCTGGCGGGGCCTGCGGCGTCTGCGCGAAAATCGATGCCGGATGGCACTGTTCCTGAACCTGGCGGATGGTCACGCATAGTAATCCGTGTTGAAGATTTGGAAGCCTCGGTCGCAAGCATGCAAAGGAACGGTGTGCAGTTCCTCAATGACATTGTCTCTGGACCGGGAGGACGGCAGGTTCTTTGTGCCGATCCGTCGGGCAATCTTGTCGAACTGTTCGAGAGCGCCTGACGCATTTAGTTCCTAACGAGGCACTGAATCCGGTCGATCGTCTCTAAACGCTTTGCAATCTCACTGTGGAGGAGGGGGCCGGACAACAATTTCCGGTCGTTGCATGATTTTGGAATCGACAAGCCATCGTCATTTATGTTCTTGTTTTGTTCCAATCTCAGACTGGAGAGAACTATGACCACAAAGTATCATGTCGTAATTGAAAAGGCGGATGGGACAGAGGAGAAGCTGGACCGCTTGATTGACTGGCCAAAACCGATTGGTGACAAGACCGTCGCCGACCTTCTGCCTGTCTACGAATTTTTTGGCGACTACTATCGGTGTGCCATCGTCGACACCACATTTCGAACGCTCACCTATCGGCCGGTGATCGTTCAAAGGATAGGAATCGATTGAAAAGTTTGGCGATCCGGAGTCTCGGCTACGAAAACCGCCCGGATAGGTCCATCAGTAATCCCGTTGCTTGGCGGCCCCGTCGTAGAGAACGGTTGACCAGATGTGATTCACGTGATCACGCAGGGCGATATCGTCGGTCGCCATGTCGGACTGCGGTCTCTGGATGTGGGTAGAGAGATTGAGGGTGTCCGTGCCCCGGGCAACCTGGACAAACCCTTCGGCCTTGGTTTGACGCACATGGGGCGGCAGGTAGCTCTGGATGACGATGCCGATGCGCCGGTCGCCACTCATGTTCGGCATCGATCCGTGAATGACCCGCGGATCGTGGAATGAGGCCTGTCCCGGTGTCAGGAGCAGATCGACGGCCTGGCTTTCATCGACATCCTTGATCTTCTGGCCCCTGGTCAGGATGTTGGTGTCCGCGAATGTGTCATCGTGAGGACGGATCTGGTCTTTGTGGGTGCCCGGGATCATGCGCATGCAGCCGCTTTCCCGGTTGCTGTGCGACAGCGCGATCCAGGCCGTGATCCCGTCATGGGGCTCAAGCCCCATATAGGTTGCGTCCTGATGCCAGCTGACAAAGCCCGGGTCGTGGGGTTCCTTGATGAACAGGACCACGCCCCAGACCAGAATGTTGGGGCCAATGACATCCTCAACGGCATCCAGCAAACCTGAATCATGTACCATGTCATCGAGAAACATCAGGTTCAAATGCGGGTTGTTGCGGGCGGCGCCGGCAAAAGCCTGCGGCCACTTGTGTTCGGCATCTTCCAACCGTTCCCGGAAGGCCAGTGCCTGGTCTTCGGTGAAAATATCCACAGGCGACAAGAATCCATCCAACCGGTAACGGTCAATCTGCTCTTGCGTCAGCTTTTTTGGCATTGGACAAAGCTCCAACAGTCTGAGGGTTGGTTACTCGATTTCCGCGCGGCGCCAGCCGTCAGGCGAAAGGTGTTCCTGGGGTTGAAAGCGGGTCTTGTATTCCATTTTCTGTGATCCATTCACCCAGTAGCCCAGGTAGACATACGGAAGTCCCATGGAACGTGCGCGTTCAATATGATCGAGAATCATGAATGTGCCAAGACTTCTGTCGGCAATTTCAGGCTCGTAGAAGCTGTAAATCATCGACAGGCCATCTTCCAGCCGATCGGTCAGAGCGACGGCGATCAGAGGTCCGTCGGGTTCGGATGCCGGCCCGGCGAGGGTGGCAGAACCTGACGACAGGCGATATTCCACAAGGCGCGTATCAACAAAACTGTCTTCGACCATGGCGGCAAAATCGAGCACCGTCATATCGGCCATGCCACCATCTCTGTGGCGGGTATCGATGTATCCGCGGAAAATCGAATACTGTTCCTGCGTCGGCGCCACATCCGTCATGTGGGACATCACTTCCCGGTTGCGTTCCCAGGTGCGTTTCATCGAACGTGTCATCTTGAACTGGTCGACCAGAACCCGGACGGACACACACGCCGAACAGCTGTCGCATGCGGGACGGTAGGCAATGTTCTGACTGCGCCGGAAACCGCCATGGGTAAGTGTATTGTTAAGCGTCACCGCCTGATCGCCGATCAGGTGCGTAAATATCTTTCGCTCAAGCCGCCCGTCCAGGTAGGGGCAGGGTGCCGGCGGAGTAATATAGAATTGTGGAAATTTCCCGCCTTCAATGCTCACGCGTCTTTCCTTGTGTCGCCAATCATTCAAAGACCGTAATACCACGGTCCAATCAATGAGTATGCCAGCCAAATGAGAAATATCAACGGCAACCCTGCACGCATGAAATCGGAATAACGATAATGACCGGGACCCATGACCAGTAGATTGGTCTGATAGGCCATAGGGGTCGCAAACGAACAGTTCGCGGCAAAGATAACGGCGAATACAAAGACCCGCGGATCGGCGTCCAATTGTACCGCCGTGTTGATAGCAATCGGGGTGAACAGGACGGCCGTCGCATTGTTGCTGAGAAAATTCGTCAATATCGCAATCATCAGGAACAGGGCAGACAGAACGACGGCCGTACCGGCGCCTTCAAACAGGCCGATCACGCCGTGAGCCAGCAACTGTGCACCGCCTGTTGTCTCAAGACTTTCGGCCATGGCGATAGCGGCAGCGATCAGCACCAGAATGCGCCGGTCTATGGCACGGGCAGCCTGGCGGATGTTGAGGCATCCAGCCGGCACCATGGCGGCCGCACCCGTAAGAGCCGCGATGACGATTGGCACCATGCCGCTCGCTGCACACACAATGGTTGCTAAAAAAATGAACCGGGCGCGTGCTGCATAACGCACTTCGAGCAGTTCCGAGGCCGACCATTCGAGCAGGAGTACGTCACGATTCATTCTCAAGCCGAGAACGTCTGACCGGTTGCCCATGAACAATATGACGTCGCCTGCCTCCAGGCGGATCTCACTCAGGCGCATCCGGATCATGCGGCTGCGGCGCTGGACACCGATAATGATGCAGCCCGTGTCAGTGCGCAGGCCGGTCTGCTCGATGCGCCGGCCGATCATGCGCGACCCCGGTGCCACGACAGCTTCTGCGAGCATCATCTCCGTGGCCATCGCAGTTGCAGCATCGTCGTTGGTTTCGTCGGCAGACTGGCGTTTGTCGTCTTCGGGGTCGAGTTCATCGGGATCGGATGACAAGACACCGTCGCGGATCAGGAGGGCGTCGGTCAGGGCCTCCCGGGTGGCGGCGACAATGACAAGGTCGCCTTCGGTCAGTCGGACATCCTCGAATGGCGGCAGGATGGGGTGTTCACCGCGTTGGACCATGCGCACCGTCATGTTGCGCAGACCGGGGAACAGGCCGGCGTTCGACATCTGGCCCTGCAGCGGATGGCCGGCGGAGATCTGAATCTGGGCGATGAACTGTTTTCCGTTGCGGGGTACCACGGCTTCAGTGAGAGATGCCCTGTCCTTGAGAAGTCTGGGCATGACAAAAAGCACGTACAGGGCGCCGATGCCCGCAAGCATGGCGCCGGGGACCACGAAGTCGAAAAAGCCGATCTTTTCCACATTGTACCGCGACGCAACGCCAGCGACGAGCAGGTTGGTGGACGAGCCGATCAATGTCGTCATGCCGCCAAGGATGGAGATAAAACTGAGTGGCATGATGGTCTTCGAAACGCTCTGGCCCATGCGTGTGGTCAAGACACTGATGATCGGTATGAACATGACCACAACCGGCGTGTTGTTCATGAAAGCACTGATGATGCCGGCCCCCAGGAGCACGACCGTCAGTGTAATTGCTGGATGATTGCTGCCGAGGGCCGCAATTTGCCTGGTCGGCCCCTCCAACGCGCCAGTCTGGAACAGGCCCTGGCCGACCACCAGGAGCGCCAGAACCGTGATCAGGGCCGGGTTTGCGAATCCCGACAGAAGCCGGTCCGGAGACAGGAGGTTTGCGCCATCGGCGCCGATTACGGGGTAAAAATGGAAGAAAATCAATAGGGCGACGATGGTTGCGACCGACGTGATCTCAAGGCTTGCGCGTTCAAGTGCGTAAGACACTATCGCTAAACCGATAATGGCAAACGTTACCCAGATTTGCAGTTCCATAGTCATGGATGCACCCTCGCTGACGTCACAGTCTAAAGGATTTGGCGGGCGATATGCCGAATTTCAGTTGCAGGAACGAATTCACCGGGCAGTAAGAAACCTCTGCAGAAGCTCAATGACCGCCTCGGGTTGCTCCTGCTGGACCCAATGTCCGGCACCAGGGACCAGAGCGCTGAACGTCATGTTGGTACAGATCCGGGACTCCATTGCTTCTTTGGCACCAGGCTTTTGGTAGATACCCCAGTCATTTTGCCCGGCAATGAAGCAGGAAGGCACATCTATGGAGCGGCCTGTGTACAGTCGCAGGTCCCTGGTTTGCGCTTCGCTTGCGGTGCACCGATACCATTGGAGTCCGCCCTGGAAGCCTGTTCGGGCAAATTCAGTGGCGTAATAATCGAGATCGGCCGGGGTGAGCCAGCCGCAATCGGCTATTTCGTCTTCAGACGGCATGTAAGGAGCAACCGTTTCCGCCATGCCGGCATCGTGGTCCATGATGTAGTAGGTGGGAAGTCTGGCGAGTTCGTCAGCGATCCATGCCGTGAGCGGGACGGGCGTATTGCCTTTCCAATCAGCGCTCTTGTAGTGGTAGTAGGCGCGCAGGAAACCGGCAATGCCTTGCGGGCTATCCATCATGTTGTCATTGGCGCCACGGGTACCGTAGTACCACTGGTAATGCTTGCGTGGCCGTTCAAGGCTGGCCAACTGGTCGTGAATGTCGGGGCTTGAGAGATGCTCGCCTGTGGTTGAATCGGATGGGGGATCCAAGCCAGGGGGACCGGGGAAGGCCGGGGGACCGTCGAAAGGTGCGCTCATAAGGGCGACTGATCTGAAAACATCCGGTCGGATCAAGGCACAATAGGCGGCGACCGGAGACCCGAAGTCATGTCCGATGACGGCAGATACATGAGAACGGCCAAGTCGCGAGAGCAGGGCGAGGGCATCGCGTACCAGATTCTGGAGCCGGAACGAGGCGAGATCGCCGTCGTAGTCCGGATCCCAGCCTGTCGTTCTGCCGTAACCCCGTTGATCTGGAGCGACGACGTGAAACCCGAGTTCGGCCAGCGGCACCATGACTTTGCGCCAGCTGAATGCAAGTTCCGGAAATCCGTGCAAAAGAAGCAGGCAGGGCCTGTCAGACTGTTCGTAACCTGCCTCCAGTATGTGCATGCGAAGGCCGTTGACCCCATCGACTATACGGGACCGTATCCCCTCGGGCATAAGCGAAGCCTCGATTTCAGTCAGCTTGTTCATGAAACTCCCTGTCAGGCTCTTCCAGCCTTTTTTGGTGCCATGCGTTCTACCAGAAACTGAACGAAGCGGATGGTCAGGCTGTCCCGCGATGCATTGTTGGGCCACACCACATAGGCTGCCGGTGCCAGTAGATTCCAAGCCGGGGACAATGCGATGAGACGCCCGTCCTGAAGGTCCGATTTTACCAGGAAGCGAGGTACGGCCGCAATGCCGAGGCCATTCAGGGCCATCTGGCACAGTGCGGCGACAGAGTCGACTTCGACGGCAACCGTTGTCGTCAAGACGGGAACTTCGCCGGCAGTGTTGATCAACTGCTTGGTCACGGGTACTTGCGTGAGCTTGATCCAGTCCCAATCGGCGAGATCGTCAAGCACCTTCGGCATAGCCTTGCCGGCAAGGTAGGCAGGTGCGGCGACCAGAACCCGTTCGATCGTGCACAGTTTGCGCGCCATGTACTGAGAGTCCTCGAGCCAACCGATACGGATCGCTGCGTCGTAGGTCGATCCGATGAGGTCGACCTTCTGATCAGAGAAGCTTATCGCCACATCCACTTTGGGATAACGTTTTGTGAAAGCAATCAAGTGATCAATGTATGGCGGGTTTTCGAAAACCGCTCCTGATACCGCTACTCTCAACCGTCCGGTGGGCTGATCAGAGCTCCGGTGGACGGCGTCGAGTCCGGCCTGGGCCGCTGCCGCCATTTTCTGACTGGCAGAGAACAGTTCGGCACCATCGTCGGTCAGTGAGATTTTTCTCGTCGATCGATACAGGAGGGCCGTGCCCAGATGAGCTTCCAATTGGGTGATATGGTGGCTGACAACCGAGGGCGACAGGTCAAGCCGCTTGGCTGCGGCCCTGAAGGAGCCGGCTTCAACCACTGTCTGGAAGATTGCCATGGTTCTCAAGTGGTCGATCATTATTCGATTTCATGAGAGAAAGAAGTCAATTGGTCCTATCTTATGCGCAATCATGCAAGCGTGCATTCTGTTTCTGTCATCGGGAACAGCGGTTCTTTGAACCACTTTTTCAGGAACAGAAATGAGAGGTATTTGCCATGTCGAGGATTGTTGTAACCCATAGGGTGGAAGACGTAGCAGTGTGGAAGAGTTTCGACGACGAACGTCGTGTCAACATGGGGGCATTCGGTTCGGACATTCAGACCTTTGTGGATCTAAATGGATCGAATTCGGTTGCCCTGTCCATGCATGTCACCGATGCGGATGGCTTGCGGTCTTTCATGCAGTCGGAGACCTGCGATGCCATCATGCGCAAGCACGGGGTCATCAAGCCGGTAACGGTGCACGGAAACAGCTAGTTGGCGAAAAGCAAGGCAACCACATGCCTTGGAGTGGCGTGGTTGCCAACCTTTCGTCCGGACCCATTTAGATAACTTCCTCGGCTATAACTTAGGTTATGAAAGAACGTCAATATACTGTTTTTAAAGTATTTAATTTTTCTCTTTCCCGCCGGGCGCGTCGAGTGTGGTTGCCGCATAACCTTCTGCGTTAAGTGTGTCGATGACCTCTTTCGCATGATGGCGGTCACGAGTCTCAATCATCAGTTCAAGTTCCGTACCCTTTGCCGGTACATCGAGGAACAGACGATGATGGGATACTTCAAGGATGTTGGCGCCGGCCTGTCCCAGGCATGAGGCGATATGGCCGAGAACACCGGGACGATCAGGGGTTTGAATTCTAAGGCTGACGATGCGGCTTTCCCGCTCCAGTTCACGGTAGATAATGGACGCCAGAATTCTGGGATCAATGTTGCCGCCACACAGGATCAGTCCAACCGTGCGGTCTCTGAAGCGTTCGGGATCGGCCAGGACCGCCGCAAGCCCTGCAGCACCTGCACCTTCCACTGTGGTTTTCTGAACGGTCAGGAGCGCGTTGACGGCGCGTTCTATATCGGTTTCGCTTGCCAGGAGGATTTCCGTTACATGGTCGCGGGCAATCGCGGTGGTGCGCTCAGCGACGTTCTTGACGGCGATCCCCTCGGCGAGCGTATTGCCTCCACAAGCCGTGGATCGTCCGTGGAAGGCGTTGTGCATGGCGGGGTAGAGCGCGGTCTCCGCGCCAAAGACCTCGACTGTCGGGTTTATGGCTTTTGCCGCAATCGAGACACCGGCGATGAGACCGCCGCCGCCGACCGGCACGACCAGGGTGTCGATTGCAGGTGCGTCTTCAAGCATTTCATGGGCAATTGTACCCTGACCGGCGATCACGTGATCGTCGTCGTAGGGGTGAATTGGGGTCAGGGAACGCTCGTCGATCAAACCCTCGTAGGTGGCCTGGCACTCGACCAGGGTTTCTCCGCTGAGAACAACGTCAGCCCCCATCGAGCGTGTTCTCTCCACTTTCACGAAAGGCGTGGTTGTGGGCATGACAATTGTCGCTGGGATCGCAAGCTCTCTGGCAAAGTAGGCCACGGCCTGGGCATGGTTGCCCGCGGACAGGGCAATGACACCAGCAGTTCGTTCTGCCTCGCTCAGGCTCGAAAGCTTGACCAGCGCGCCGCGGACCTTGAACGCATTGGTGATCTGAAGATTTTCATATTTCAGGTAGATGTCCACACCGGTCAGTTCGCACAGGGCCGGGGCCGGCAATGTCGGGGTGCGCAGAATTCGACCCTCGAGCAAGCGGGCAGCTCTGGTTATGTCGTCCGGTGTGACAGTCATCGTCGTCTGCCTCTCAAACAGGTCCGGTGGATCCCGGGTGCTGAAAAGTTGCGCCTTACGTTAAAGTCAGGCTCTTGGCCAAAATGTTCTGCCATGTTAGGTCACGTGCCGAAACGATATTCTTAGTATCAGACATCGAATTCCAACATTTGCAGAGGTGAATTATCATGGGCTCCAAGGTCGCTTTTCTCGGTTTGGGTGTGATGGGTTATCCCATGGCAGGGTACCTTGCTTCTGCCGGCCACGATGTGACGGTCTACAATCGCACGGCGGCGAAGGCTGAAAAGTGGGTGGCCCAGCATGGCGGCGCCATGGCGGCGACTCCAAAGGACGCGGTGGTTGGCGCTCAGTTCGTGTTTGCATGCGTCGGCAACGACGACGACCTGAGAGAAGTTGTGACCGGGGCTGAAGGTGCTTTTCATGGCATGGGCGAGGGGTCGATCTTTGTCGACAACACGACCGCATCTGCTGAAATTGCCCGAGAACTGCATGCGCAAGGTGCTGCCAAAGGGATTGCCTTCCTCGACGCGCCGGTCTCCGGCGGCCAGGCAGGGGCGGAGAACGGTGCCCTGACGGTCATGGTTGGCGGTGACCTGGACGCGTTTGAAAAGGCCTCTCCGCTGATCGATCATTTTGCTAAATCGTGTCGCCTCATGGGGCCGTCCGGCGCCGGCCAGTTGACCAAGATGGTCAACCAGATCTGCATAGCCGGTCTGGTTCAGGGTCTCTCCGAAGGTATTCATTTTGCCAAGAAAGCGGGTCTTGATGTGGAAGCGGTGATCGATGTGATCTCGAAAGGCGCTGCCCAGTCGTGGCAGATGGAAAACCGCTACGTGACGATGAACAAGGGTGAATACGAGCACGGATTTGCCGTGGACTGGATGCGCAAGGATCTGGATATCTGCCTGACCACCGCGCGTCAGATCAAGGCAAAACTTCCCGTTGCT
Organism: Hyphomicrobiales bacterium; assembly: GCA_021775835.1. Next base: position 9,203 of record JAJFHC010000245.1, read on the forward strand.
GCCCTGGTGGACCAGTTCTACGCCGATGTTCAGGAGATGGGCGGCAACCGGTGGGATACATCGAGCCTTTTGGCCAGGCTTGAATCTAAATAATACAACTACTTAAGATGATTTGTTGATATTTTTAGTTAATGTATCACTTTAAGAACGGTTGAGGTGTTCTGCGATGCGTGGGGCGAAATAGGTCAGCACGCCGTCAGCGCCGGCGCGCTTGAACGCCATCATGCTTTCGATCATGACGCGTTCACCGTCGAGCCAGCCGTTCTGGGCGGCGGCCATCAACATGGCGTATTCACCTGACACCTGGTAGGCGAAGGTCGGCATGCCAAATGCCTGCTTCAGTTTTGCGACAATATCGAGGTAGGGCATGCCGGGCTTGACCATGATCATGTCGGCGCCTTCCTCGATATCCAACCCGGCTTCGCGCAACGCTTCGTCGGCGTTGGCCGGGTTCATCTGATAGGTGCGCTTGTCGCCCAGCAATGTGGTGGAACTGCCGACGGCATCGCGGAAGGGGCCATAGAATGCCGAGGCGTATTTTGCGGTGTAAGCCATGAGAACGGTGTCGATATGTCCGTTTTCGTCGAGGGCCTGCCTGATAGCGCCGATGCGACCGTCCATCATGTCGGACGGGCCGATGATATCGCAGCCGGCATCGACCTGGATCAAGGCCTGTTCAATCAGTACTTCGATGGTTTCATCATTGAGTATGGTTTCACCGTCGAGCAGGCCGTCGTGACCGTGACTCGTGTAGGGGTCGAGGGCGACATCGCACATGATGCCGAGATCAGGAAACGCCTGCTTGATGGCCCGGGACGCGGTACAGACGAGGTTATCCGGATTGAGGCCTTCACGGCCGTCTTCGGTACGAAGAGCCGGATCGGTGTAGGGGAACAAAGCCACGACCGGGATTCCCAGACTGACGGCCCGTTCGGCCGCACCCATGGCATTATCGATGGACAGGCGATCGACGTCCGGCATGGACGCAACCGGTGTGCGGACATTTTCGCCGTCACAGACGAAGATTGGCCAGATCAGGTCATTTGTACTCAGGGTGTTTTCAGCCACCATGCGGCGGCTCCAATCCGCCTGACGATTTCGGCGCATACGTGTGGTTGGAAAACCGGGCGTGGGAGACGTGACGCGAGAAGATGCCCCGGTCTTTGCAGTTGTTCCTGTGGAATCGAATACGCGCTTGTCCAAGACGGTTCTCCTTTGGCTGGGGGCTTGGCAACGCCAGGCACCGTCCAGGTTTTCCCTGGAAGCATGTTCTAGTATGAAACATAGAATTGTTCCAGAAAAGGTCCTGATGATGTCGCTTGTGCAGAACAGCGGTTTTGGGACGTGGACTCCCGAGGCTTAGCCACAGTCCGGGTGGGTCAGGAAATCTTCTTCGCCAGGATGATTTCGTATTCCTCAAAGCCGCTATCAAGATAAGTGTTCAGGGCCTGGATGTTCCGGCTTTTGACGCTGATGGTTGCCCACGTCAGACCGAGTTGACCCATGCGTTCTTCAAACTCGCATATCAGGGTTCTTGCCACACCCAGACGACGTGAATTCGGGTGGACAAATATATCTGAAATGTATGCAGAACGGTCGAATTCGGGCGCTACAAGAATGTCTCCTGCCTGTTCCACATAACCGGTCAGGAAGCCGATAAACTGATCGTTCGTCTCTGCGATCAGAAGCACGCCGCGGTTCCGGTTGAGTTCGGTGCGAAGTTCCGAAATGTAGGATTGGCAGACTTCTTCACCGGGTTTTATCGGATATCCGACGAGTTCACGCTCAAAATCCTGAAGTTTTCCGATCGCTCGACCGACCTCAACCCAATCGTCTGCTTTGCCTTGCCGCACAATGAATTGCTCGTTCGTCATCGGACAAACATATATCGCGCTTGGAGGGGACGGTAGTCTGGATCTGCTGCAGCAAAATGCGTGCGTCCCGTGACGGACGTATTGACGGTTGAACCAGGCGCGTAGCCGTGGAACATTTCGCGAAGGCAAGAATGCGCAAAATTGCACGAGTAGTCTCCACAGACCTCATTGACGAAGGAAAACCAAGTGATCACCGCTGAGCCATCCGTAATGATACTGGGATGCGGTCGCAGCGGAACGTCGATATTTGGAGAGTTGTTCAACGACGTCGGTGACTTCAATTACCATAGTGAACCGCCGTTTGAGACTGTCATGTGTGCTGATTTTTCACGCCGCCAGGCGTTCAAGGTTCCTCATGAAAACGATGCGTACAAGCCAGACATCGGACTGTCATTTCCACTAGGAGAACTCCTGCGGTGTGTACCACGCATGCAGTTCTTCTGGATTGTGCGTCATCCACTCGACGCCATCAGTTCGTTGCGGGTTGGTATCTCAAAAGACTGGGGGCATCATCCCCGGCCGCCGGATTGGCAACAATGGCTGTCGCGTCCGATTGTCGAGCAATGCGCGCATCACTGGGCATTTTTGAATTCCGTAGGGTTTGAGCACGTTCGCGATCGCGCAACAGTCGTTAGGTTCGAGGAACTGATTTACGACCCAACAAGTTTCGCGGTGTCCGTTTGTGATGCCCTTGACCTTGATATAGCGCCGCAACGTGATGGGATTGATCGGTGGGCTAGGAGGGTGCAGAACACAAACAATGCTGACTTTGTCGAAGCAGAGACCTCGCGGGAATATTCTCGCTGCGACCATTCTGTTCGGGTCGGGCGGTGGCGGGAGAATCTAACGAGCGCTGACGTTTCGGAGGTTCTGCCGATCATTGCAGACGTGGCAAATTCATTCGGCTATGAGTTGCCCGGCTAAAAACATGAAGCAGGTGCGTCAGATGGGGGACATTCCGAAATTTGTTGAGTTTCGCGAGGAGGGGCCTCGTGAAGGCTTTCAGATCGAGCCGGAGATCTATCCGATCGGACAGCGGGTCGGTCTGATCGACCGGCTTAGCGAAACCGGTCTGAAACGTATTCAGATCGGCTCCTTCGTCAGCCCGCGCCATGTGCCGCAGATGGCGGATACTGGTGAGCTTTTCGACAAAATCAGGCGGGTTTCAGGGGTCGAGTATACGGCTCTTTGGCTGAACGAGAAAGGCTTCAGACAGGCACTGGTGGCAGATAAGGTACACATTGATCCGCGCCTGATGCTCTACGCTTCTGACAAGTTTTCATGGCACAACAACAATTGTTCGGCTGAGACAATGCGTGAGCGCCAGAGGGACTGGATCACGCTCTATCAGGAGAACGGCTATCAACCGGAAGCGGCCTACGTTATGGCGGCGTTCGGTTGCAATTTCGAAGGCAACGTTTCCCGGGAACACACACTGGATCAGTTCAGATGGATCATTCAGGCGTGCGAGGAGGCCGGCGTTACCGTGCCGACGCTATTTGTTGCCGACACCATGGGGTGGGCAACACCTGACGCTGTGAATCACATGATTGGCGGGCTTCGCCAAGTGGCGCCAACCGCCAGGATCGGCCTGCATCTTCACGACACCCGAGGCCTTGGGATCGCAAATCTGCATGCAGGCCTGTCGATGGGCGTAGACCTCTTCGAGACCTCCGTGGCGGGGCTCGGCGGCTGTCCGTTTGCCGGACATGGGCATGCCCGATCAGCCGGCAATGTGTGTACCGAAGATGCTGTCTTCCTGTGCCACGAATTAGGGATCGAGACAGGCATCGACCTGGAAAAGCTGATTGAGGCAGCACTCTTTGCAGAAGAGATCATCGGTGCACCGCTGATGGGCAGGGTGATGCACTCGGGTGGACTGGAAAGGTATCGGGCCTGACGACTTAATTCTCTCAGATATTTACAATCTTGGTCAATTGGCAAACACCGACACCTTCTGTCTTCAGGCGTAGATGTATCCGCCGGACACGATGATGTTCTCTCCGGTCATGTAGGTGTTGCGGGGACCGCCGGCCATGAAAACCCATTCGGCCATTTCGCTGGGTTCGGCGGCGCGGCCAAGCGGGTTGGCGGCGGCCAGCTCGCCGAGGAATCCCGACGTGCGGGCTTTTTCTGTCGCCATGCCGGCAGGCGCCACGGAGTTTACCAGAATGCCATCTGGGGCCACTTCGTGGGCGAAAGACTTTGTCAGACTGACTACCGCAGCCTTGGTTGCGGCGTAATGGGCGTTCTGCGGATGCGCCTTGAAAGCGTCGACCGACGAGATGTTGACGATCCGGCCCCTGACACCTTTTTGCGGTTCATGGTCTTTCATGTGCCGGACAGCCGCGACCATCATATGATACGTCCCTTTCACATTGATGGCATTCGACGCATCCCATTCCTCGTCGGTGATCTCCAGCAGCGGTTTGCGCGGATAGACGGCTGCACAGTTTACCAGGGTGTCGATGGAACCGATCTCATTCTGGATCGTGTCGAACGCTTTTCGTGATGCGTCGGCTGTTCGAATGTCGGCGGAGGCGGATGCGGCGCCAAGACCAGCATCCCTGGCGGCGATGATTGCTGCCTCCGCCGCTGCGCCGTCAATGTCGACGACACCAACGGCACGAGCGCCTTCAGTAATGGCCATTGTCGCCAGAAGCGCCCCGAAGCCGGAACCGCCGCCAACAATCAGAATTGATAGATCTTTCATGACGCTTCTACCTTTCGGGTTGAGTGCAAGCTCGATCTGACGGCCGGTATGACCTGATCGCAGAACGTTTCCAGGGATTGAAGCGCATTGGGGTAGGGAATGCCAGCGATCTGCATGAAGACGCTGATGTGGGTGATGCCGTATTCGTGAGCGTCTTCGACGATCCGGGCGCTTACTTCTTCGGCGTCGCCGATCAGCGAGCGTTCCATGATCTCATCGATCGTCGGCTCGCCTTCATAGGGAACGTCACGCAATATGGCGCCATCGAGGACCGGATCCGGCCGGCGCATGTTTGTGACCATGCGGGCGTGGATCAGAATCTGATCGGCCACCATCCGGGCATCGTCCTTGTCTTTCGTTACATAGACGTACCGTTGGACCGCAAATGGGAAATCGTCGTCGGTTAAGCCGTTTTCGGCCCGGGTCTCCTTGTAGAGACCACGCAGGGTTGCCAGCAGGGATGTGGGCATGAGTGCCGACGACGTCAGCGGTGTTGCGCCGCGCTCGACCATGCGCTGGCGAATCTCGGGTGCATTGCCAACGGCAAAAGTGCGAATGGTATCCTGGACCGGTGCGATCGACAGGGCCGCGTCTGAAATCGAGACATGATCGCCACGATAGTCGATACGACCTTGCGTAACACCCTGATGGATCACGTCCCAGATCTCCAGGCCACGCTGAAGCCGGTCATTGATCTCAAATCCGAATTTGCTGAATTCGCGCGGCTGGTAACCGGTCCCCAGTCCAAGGACAAGTCGCCCGTTGGTGAGTTGGTCGGCCATGCAGATGTCCTGAACCAGCCGGAGTGGCTCATAAAACGGCATGACGACCACGGCGGGGCCAAGCTGAAGGTTCTTTGTCGCCTGTGCCATGTGTGCCACTGCCATCAACGGGGAGGGGCACACGGAGTAATTCGACAGATGATGTTCGGCAAACCAGGCAATATCAAACCCACCCTGATCGGCGATGCGCGTCATGGTGCGCATCTGTTCAAACACCTCTGCGTGGGTGGGCCCATCTGGCGGCATGGTCATCAGATTGAAGAGCGAAAATTCCATTGCAGAAGGCCCTCGATGAACTATTGACTTTGTTTTGACGACGCCGGGATTTTGATCCTGACTCAGGAAGTTTCCGCCGTCAAAGGGATTGGCGGTACGGCAACGACTTTTGGGAATATCTGTTGAGCGCGGCCAAGAAGGAACCAACTGGCGGGTTGGCGTGCGTCACGGCAAAACAACTCTTCAGATTCAAGGGATTTTCTTTTTTCTAGTATGCGCCTATGCAAAACTAAAATGTGAACTGCCCCACACTTGGAGCAGGATAAGGGTTCTGAGGATGGTCAGCCAGAAACGCGTACTCCTTGCTTGGTGGGGTGCCATGGACGGAGACGGTGAAACAATCGGCGACTTGTTCGCCGTGTGGCGGGTTGCAGTCATTGCTCAAAGTGTTGGATACGCAATAGATTTTGCTTCACGATACAGATGCGGTGCAATGGACCGTATTGGAGCGTCTACCGTCAAGTGGGCGGAAGTAAATCCGGACGACTACGATTTACTGTGCTTTGTCTGTGGCCCAATAGTCTATCAAGCCGGTCCGTTTCAGGATTTGATCGAGCGGTTTCACGAAGTAAAGAAGTTGGCCATCGGCGTCAGTATTCTGCCGGCTAACGTGCCTGGACACGGTAATCCTTTTGATTTTGTCTTGGCTCGCGACGGATTGCCGAAACCGGTGGGCGATATTGCGTTTGACCCTAGGGAACTACGGGACCTGCCTGCTGCACGAGGAAATCGTGTCGGTCTGTGCTTCCGAGGCGCTCAATCGGAATACGGCGATGACGCCTGTAGGGATGTCAGAGCGGAAGCCATTGCAAATCGCATTGCGCGTACAATCGGTGGCGAAATTGTTTTGTTGGATACAAGGCTCTTTGGCCATCCGGATCAAGACAAACTCATCGTGGATACATTTGCCACCTGCCGCTTCGTAGTCTCGACACGTCTTCATGGCTCACTTCTGTCCCTCGCGTTGGGGCGTCCAGCGGTTGCGATAGATCAGACTTGCAACGGCGCAAAAGTTTATCAGGCGTTGAATAGGATTGAATGGCCATATCTGCTGCGTGCGGATACGGCGTCGGACGCTGACATAGAATTTGTTGAGCGCAACATCGTGACAGAGGTTGACGCCACGCAGGTCAGAATGGCTCAGAAGAAACTATCCGACCAAATTGACAGCGCCACAAACCGGATCCGATCCGTTCTTGTGGACCTACGCGATGGCCGTCACCCTAAACGTGGCGGTGTCCTGACTTCATTGCTTTCTTGGTCATAAATCAATTTCCGGCCAAGAGACCCAGCGTTTGCATGGGCAAGGGCCGGCGAACAGCAGTATTGCTATCGTCTTTGTTGACGCCTTGCCATGAGCCTTCTAAGACCGGGGCGTCATGATCAACTACCGTAAGACAGGCCATGGATTTTGAGCTGAACGAAGAACAACGCGCGTTCCAGGACATGGCGGCGGCTTTTGCCGCTGAGCAAATGGCACCGAATGCCGATGAATGGGATGCGACATCACACTTTCCGGTCGATACCCTGAGGGCCGCGGCGGCGTTGGGTTTTGGCGGGATCTATGTGAAGGACGATGTTGGCGGTTCAGGGCTTTCGCGGCTCGACGCCACGGTGATCTTCGAGGAACTGGCCAAAGGCTGCACATCGACAGCCGCTTTCATATCCATCCACAACATGGCGTCGTGGATGATTGATACCTTTGGCGACGACGATCAACGCAAACGCTGGCTGCCAAGCTTGTGCACCATGGAGGCGATCGCCAGTTATTGTCTGACTGAACCCGGCTCGGGGTCTGACGCCGCCGCCCTCAGAACCCGTGCGGATCGCGATGGTGATGATTATATATTGAATGGCTCGAAGGCATTCATATCGGGTGCTGGATCGTCGGACTTGTATGTCTGCATGGTTCGCACAGGCGCTGATCGGCCTTCCGGTATATCGTGCATTGTTGTGGAGAACGGTACGCCCGGCCTTTCCTTCGGGGCTCAGGAGCGCAAGATGGGCTGGAAGAGCCAGCCGACGGCAATGGTCAGTTTCGAGGACTGCCGGGTGCCAGCTACCAATCTGATCGGCAATGAAGGCGACGGCTTCAAGATTGCCATGGCGGGGCTCGATGGCGGCAGGCTCAATATTGCCGCCTGCTCACTTGGCGCCGGCCAGGCCTGTCTCGATCAATCGATCCGCTACATGGGCGAGCGCAAGCAATTCGGTCGTCACCTCAATGAGTTCCAGGCGCTTCAGTTTCGCATTGCCGATATGGCGACCGAACTGGAAGCCGCCAGGTTGATGGTCCACAAGGCGGCCGCCCTGGTCGATGACAAGACGGTTGACGCAACACGCATGGCGGCGATGGCCAAGCGGTTTGCCACGGATGTGGGATTCGAAGTGGTCAACCAGGCGCTGCAATTGCATGGTGGGTATGGCTATCTGCGCGACTATCCCATTGAGCGTTACCTGCGTGATGTGCGGGTGCACCAGATTCTCGAAGGCACCAACGAAGTCATGCGCATGATTATCTCCCGCGATCTGTTGTCGGACTGAGGCGATGGCAACCGAGATAGCATCCGAAGAGCCCCAACTGATCGTTGAACGCCGTGGCGGGTCTGGTCTGATTACTCTCAACCGGCCTAAAGCACTCAATGCCCTGACCCTTGACATGGTTCGGGAAATGCATCCTCTGCTTGAGGAATGGGCATCAGATCCTGAGATTGACCGGGTGATCGTGGATTCTGCCGGTGACCGTGCTTTCTGCGCCGGCGGTGACATTCGCGCGCTTTATGACTGGGGGCAGGCGGGTGATCCCAATGTCATCAATTTCTACCGCGAAGAATATCAACTCAACGTGGCCATCAAGCGCTATCCCAAACCGTACGTTGCGCTGATGAACGGCATTACCATGGGCGGCGGTGTCGGCGTGTCGGTACACGGGTCCCATCGGATTGCCACGGAAAACCTCACCTTTGCCATGCCGGAAACAGGCATCGGGTTGTTTCCGGATGTCGGGGGCACGTATTTCCTGCCGCGCTTTCCGGGTGAACTCGGCCTGTACCTCGGGTTGACAGGTGGAAGGTTGAAGGCGGCCGACGCGCTTTATGCCGGAATTGCGGACAGCTTCGTACCGGCAGATCGCTTGAAAGTCCTGCGGGACGATCTGGCCGACGGTGGCGATGTGGACGGGACAATTGCAAAACATGCTGCCGATCCCGGGCCTGCCGGCATTGTCGAACAACAGCAACAGATCGACTTGGCGTTTGGCGAAGCCTCGCTGCAGGAAATACTCAGCACGTTGCGCGGTGATGGTGACGAGTGGTCCTTGAAAACGGCGGAAACCATTTCCGGCAAATCGCCGACCAGTATCCGGCTGGCGTTTCGGCAAATCAGGGAAGGGGCGACCCTTTCCTTTGAAGATTGCATGCGGCTGGAGTTTCGTCTGGTGAACCGTGTCATGCGAGCCCATGACTTTTATGAAGGAACACGGGCCGTGGTCATCGACAAGGACCTGGCGCCCAAGTGGCAGCCAGCCTCACTGCAAGCCGTAACCGATGAACTGATTGACGGTTATTTTGCGCCACTGGGCGATGAGGAACTTGCCTTGTAGAGTAATGAAAGAAGTACCCAGGCAGTTTTGCAAATGTGGCGGTGTCCGAAGGTGACGACTCAGAGCGAAGATTCAAGAGGAGCATGCAGGTAATGGCGACAATCGGTTTTGTGGGTTTGGGCAACATGGGTGGTCCCATGGCTGTCAACCTTGTAAAGGCGGGCCATACGGTCAATGGGTTTGACCTGTCTTCAGATGCGGTCGCCCGGTTTACCAGTGCGGGTGGCAATGCGGTGAGTTCTGCGGTGGAAACCGTACAGGGGGCGGATGCCGTCGTTACAATGTTGCCCGCCGGCAAGCATGTTCGCTCTGTATACATGGGAGAGGGCGGGCTGCTGCAGGCCGCTGCTGAAGGCACCGTGTTCATCGATTCCTCGACCATCGATGTCGCCAGTGCTCGCGATGTTGCAGCAGAAGCGGCCGGCAAGAGCATGGCCATGGTCGACGCGCCGGTATCGGGGGGTACGGTCGGTGCCGAAGCGGGAACCCTTACCTTCATGGTGGGCGGGCCCGATGGTGACTATGAAAGAGCGTTACCCTTGCTCGAAGTCATGGGCAAGACCATCGTCCATGCCGGTGGTGCCGGAAACGGGCAGGCGGCCAAGATCTGCAACAACATGATCCTGGGCATTTCCATGATAGGTGTCGGCGAGGCATTTGTTCTTGCGGAAAAGCTCGGACTGGATCACCAGAAACTCTTCGATATCTCGTCAACCGCATCCGGCCAGTGCTGGTCACTGACGACCTATTGTCCGGTTCCAGGTCCGGTGCCGACGTCGCCTGCCAACCGGGACTATCAGGCAGGCTTTACCGCCGCCATGATGCTCAAGGATCTCAAACTGGCCCAGGAAGCTGCACAATCGTCCAATGCCGCAACACCATTGGGGGCCCAGGCCATGGCCCTTTACAGTCTGTTCGCCGCAGCAGGCCATGAAGAAGTAGACTTCTCGGGTATTATAAAGATGTTGCGAGGGGGCGAATAAGCATCCGTCAATAAGTTGTTTAGCATTTGAATCTAAACGCAAATTAACCTTGCTACTTAATCAGATCTTAGTCTGCCTGTTCTATGTTGCCTATTATGAGGTGGGGGTAGGGACCATCCAATAAAAACTTGAGGGCAGGTGTCTAAAATGAATATTGCCACGCAAGCGGTTCCCGCAGAAAGCGAAGCAGGGTCTGAAGAGATCACGCCTCGCTACCTCGAGGCGCTTACGTTGATCGAACGGCTTCACCGCCGTTTGCTTGACGTTATCAAGGACGAGTTCGAACGGCTGGGACGGCCGGAAGTGAACAGTGTCCAGGCGCTTTTGCTGTTCAACATCGGCGATGCCGAGTTGACGGCGGGTGAGCTGAGGAGTCGAGGCCATTATCTGGGCTCCAACGTGTCTTACAACCTCAAGAAGCTTGTAGATGCGGGGTATATCCATCATGAACGTTCGGAAACAGATCGGCGTTCAGTGCGTGTGCGGTTGACCGACAAGGGTCAGGAAGTGCGTTCGCGTGTGGATCAGCTTTACCAAAAACATATCAGCTCGCTCGAGCAGGTCGGCGGTGTCAGCACCGACGATCTCGATCGCCTCAATGTGGCGCTCGTTCGTCTCGAACGGTTCTGGACCGATCACATCCGGTACAGGCTGTAACCAACAAAAACAATAACGGTTGCAGACGCTGAAATATTGCCCCCGGTTTGTCGCTGAGACGAACCGGGGGTTTTTCGTTTGTAGTGGTGTGTTTCCCCAGATGCCGTCAGTGGCGGCCGCGAATCTTCAGGATTCCGGTTTTGTGCTGATTGAAGCTGGAAAACAGCGCCGGGTGTCCCAATACAGACATAATTGAAGTGCTTGTATCGAGACTTGACATTACCAAGATCCTGAATCGCACGTTTTTCCGGAATCCGGATGCAGAATGCGAATATTTCGCGAGGATTGGCGGCTTGTGGGGCGGAATTCGAATTTGATTTGATGGCGCGGCGTGAAAGCCGTGTGGCTTGAAAGTAACGTCTTCAAGCCTAAGTGAAGTAACTGGACCTTATGGCCTTTGACCAGCTTTGCCAATATTGCTATGAACGACTCAAATAGGCTTGCTGTGCGGCGGGCATTTCTAATTTACGACAAAGGAACCGTTTGGTGGTGAAGTATTACGATTCCAGTGTGACTGCCGGAAATATTGTAAGGGTTGATTCCGGCTCTACGGAACGCGGCAAGCCGTCGGGCATGTCGCTTGGCGGTTTCAAACATTGGGGTTGGCGACGCGGTATGATGTTCGCCGCAGCCGTGGCCCTATTGTCGTTTGGCAGTGTAGGGTCG
>JAJFHC010000246.1 GCA_021775835.1 Hyphomicrobiales bacterium
GCCTTGACCTTCTTCATGTCGACCGTGACCGGCCCGTCGATGGCGACGCCGAAATCGCCACCGCGCCGCGCCATATGGGCGGCCCGTGCGCTGGCGACCAGCGCTTTGGTCGGGATACAGCCAACATTGACGCAGGTTCCGCCAAACAATTTGCGCTCGATGATTGCCGTTTTCATTCCCTCCCGCGTCATGCGTTGGGCAAGCGACGGTCCGGCCTGGCCGGTGCCAATGATGATCGCGTCAAATTTCTCAGTCATGGTCTACCCTCCAATTTCTCACCTATCGTAGCATCATTGGCTGGCCGCTGCCTCGGAGACAGGGTTTGTGGTGTTCTTGATCTGGCTTTGGGGACTTGATGAAGGCGGTCTTTCGATCTCGCCATATGAACGGCACCTTAGCCCCGCGATGCTGATATTTGTCGCAAGACTGAATCTGAGGAACCATCGCAAAAGCCATCGGTTTTGCGACAGACCGTGCTAAATTCTCGGATGTTGGTACCGCAATTTGAGATGAGTGAACGTCATGACCGAAACATGTCACGGGCGATGTTTCTGCAAAGCCGTCAGGTTCGAAATCGATACACCCATCCAATGGTGCGTCACGTGCCATTGCGAGAGTTGCCGGCGACAGTGCTCAGCGCCGATGACCACGTACATTGGCGTGCCGGACGCACAATGGAAATGGACGGGGGAATCCGCTAAAGTCTACCATTCCTCCCCGGGCGTGGAACGAACCTTCTGCGGAAATTGTGGCACGCCGCTGTCATTTCGGTCGGAGCGCATGACCGGCATGATGCATTTTTACGTAGCTGCTCTTGAAGATCCCGAAATGTTTGAGCCACAGCTCCACGTTGCAATCGAGGAAAAGCTGTCCTGGTTGAATGTCGCCGACGATCTCCCGAAACGGGAGGGACCAAAAGTCGTCATTCCCGGCTAAGGTATCAGCCGGTCTTCGAGGCTTCGTGCCCGCGGCGAAATCTGAAACGCTGGCGGTGACGCACGGGCTTTGGTAATTTGGCGCATGACACTTGTCGACATGCCTTGGGCCGCCGTTCCACGACGCAAACCCGAGGTCTGCAGGAGACGTTCGAAATGCTCAGTGCTGCCCAGGTTGCCCAATATCACGAAGACGGTTATGTCATTCCGGATTTCCGATTGCCCGAGGATGTCTTGGTCGACATCCGGTCCAGCCATGACCGGCTGCTCGTCCGCCATCCGGAGTTCGACAATTATTGCCCATCCCTTCTCGCCTACGATACCGGGTTTCTCAACTATGCCCGTACTCCGGAAATCCTGGACATGGTCGAACAGGTGATCGGGCCGGACTTTGCCCTGTGGAATTCAAGTTTTTTTGCCAAGCCGGGCAGCGGCGGCATGCGCACGCCCTGGCACCAGGACGGAGAATACTGGCCGATCCGTCCGTTGGCGACCTGTACGGCATGGATCGCGATCGACGATGCAACCCCTGAAAACGGTTGTCTGCGCGTCATCAGGGGATCTCACAAGGATCGCCGGCTCAAACAGCATCGCACAGTGGACGCCACAGACGTCACGCTCAACCAGGAACTCATGCCCGACGAGTATGACGAGGACGCCGCCGTCGACCTGGTTCTCAAGGCAGGGCAGATGTCGCTTCACGACATATATCTTCTGCACGGATCCGAGGCCAACAATTCCGGAAAGCCCAGGCGTGGGATGACGCTACGGTTCATGCCGACGACATCCGTTTTCGATCGGGACAAGGCCCAAGAAATGCACAACCGCATCGGCATTACCGACCATTCCGTGCGGACTGTCTACCTTATGCGCGGCACGGATCGTTCGGGCGAGAACGATTTCCGCGTGCGGATGTAGGGTCTGGAGGCGGTTACCCGAGGTCCTTGCCCATGAGGCGCACCGGTATCGGCATGCCGGATTGTGTTTCGGCCAAGGTCTCCTTCAAGACGCTGTAGCCGCAGGCTCGGTACAGGGGTTCGCCGGACAGTGTTGCGACAAGTTCGGCGCGGCCGAAACCTTCGTTGCTGGCGGCGTTCTCACAGGTTTCCAGGATCGACCGGCCGACACCGCGCCGGGCATGACCGGGATGGGTATACATTGCCCGGATCCGGGCGGCATCCTTATCGGGGTCGAGCAGGGAGGCATCCCGGTTTGCCGAATGGCTGCCGCCGTAAAGTGTCGCCCGCCGGCTCCATCCACCACACCCCACAAGGGCGCCTCGTTCTTCGACCAGATAATACGTTCCGTCTTCAACAAGCTGGCTGTCGAGGCCCATGATATCGAACGACGACGCTATCTGGGCGTCATTCAGGAACGGTTTCTGCAGTTCTCGGATCGCCGTTTGCATCAGTTCTGAAATGGCGCCCAGATCATTTTGCGTTGCAAGCGTGATCCTGAAGTTTTGTGTCTTTTGCATTGCTGACTGGTCTACCGTCTACTGTTCATAATCGGACAGGCATGCTGCGCCGGCAGCCTTATACCGGCGCAGCAGGGTCGAATTATCTTACGCAGCTCTTGCGTAGCTGCACGCGCCGCTGATGGCCTGTACATGCCGGTGATCGGTACCACAGCAACCGCCCATGACCACGAGGTTGGGCAGGAGGTCCATCAGGGATCTGTACTGATCGCCCAGTTCCGCCGGGTTACCGTCATCGAGGACTTCGCAGGCATCCAGCTCCTCATGACTCATGCGCGACGCATTGGCCCTGAGACCCATGATGCGGTTCCGCCAGGCACCGCCTTCGCGCAGCACTTGCGTGAAGTGGTCGGGATGAGCGCAGTTGATCATGTAATAGGCGGGAGATCCGCCGGTTTCATGTTCGACCTGTTCGATTGCTTCGCCGAGTGGCTGGCCCGACGGCAGGCGGCCATCGGTTTCCACGGTGAACGATATGACCGACGGGATGCCGGCCTCGTTCGCCGCGTGAACGACTCCGAGGGCTTCCTCCACGTAAGTCATCGTGATCGCCGAAACCATGTCGGCACCCAACTGGGTGAACCAGTGGATCTGGTGACTGTGATAGGCCTGGGCCTGATCGACCGTCATAAACGTCTCAGGGTTGTATCCATCGTCTTGCGGACCGATGGCACCGTTGATGACGAACGGCGAAGCATCCGTTTCAAGTTCCGTTCGCAATGCGAAGAGATTTTCGACGGCCTTGAAATGAAAGGTCTTGAGGTCGGCCTGAGAATAGCCGAGTTCGCTTGCCCAGCGGCTGCTGGCGCGCCAAGTCGGCGTATCGAGAATGAAACCTTTTCCGTCGGCCAAGGCGACATTGCAGAAACTGCGCATGTAGCGATCGATGGCCTGACGCCCGGTTGCATCGTCGAGCAGGGGAAAGGCGGCAAACAGCGGCAAGTCGAAACCGTCCTGGAAAAGTAGCGTGGTTTCCAGTCCGCCATCTGTAACAAAGGGCTTGCCGGTCAGTTGTGGCAGGTTGTTTCTGTACTTGGGATTGTTCATGAGTTTCTCCGTCATTGGGACGAGGCGGATATGGTCGTCATGACGCGTCAATGAAACCGTTGCGCTGTGAAAACTGCGTCAAAAAAATTCTACGCGAAAAATCAGTGTGTTATGCGATGTCTTTGACGCAAACGGGGATGCGGTTTGGCAACGGTTGACGCAATCTCCCCTCAGGCAGGCTCGTCAGGCAGTTGTGCGGCAAAGTTCGCTCAAGGCTTTTTCGTCTATCTCCACACCCAATCCGGGCGACCGGGGCAGGGTGGCTAGACCGTTCTCGATCTCGAAACTGCAGTGCGCGAATTGTGTACCGATGTCCACATAGCTTGGATAAATTTCAGCCATGAGCAGGTTGGGAATGAGAACTGAAACATGCAGCATCGCCGCCATCGCCACGGTGGTGCTGTTGTAGTTGTGCGGAGAAACCGCAACCGAACTAACCTCCGCCATGGCGGCGATCTCGAGCAGTTCCAGAATGCCGCCACAACCTGCGATGTCGGGGTTAAGTACGTCTGCCACGCGACGTTCAAGCATTTCCCTACTTGTACTTGCCGCCATGACGTTCTCCCGATACCACCCGCATATTCACCCGGGACCGAATGTAGCCAAGGGTTTCGAGATCGTCGGACGTGACGGGCTCTTCGAACCAGAAGGGGTTGTGTGGCTCAGAACGCCGCGCGGCCTGTAACGCCACATGCGGATCGTCCATCACGTTCATGTCGATCATGATGTCAAACGCCGGACCGACGGCCTCCCGGACTCGGCTGACATATTCTTCCGATTCGTCGAGGCCGGAGTGTTCCATGGGATAGATCTTGATTGCCCCGAAACCGTCCTGCTTCAACTGGGCGGCACGATCCACCATTTTTCGGAGAGTCGGTGAACGGTCGCTCCACGTGTTGGCATAAAGCGGAATGTCTTTTCTGAGGGCCCCTCCCAGGAGTTGATAGACCGGTGCATCCAGCCGTTTGCCGGCAAGATCCCACAGGGCCAGCTCCAGGGCGCTCGACGCGCAATAAAAATCAAAGCTGTTGCGCTTGTCCGCAATGCGGAAAGCCGTGTGGCGGCGGCAGTGACGTGGTCCTGCCGCCTCACGGCCTGTCAGGTCTTTCGCGAGCAAGAGGATGATTTGCTCGATGGCGTGCTCGCGGCCGTCAAGAACGTAGGCCTCGCCCCAACCGTCAATTCCAGAGTCTGTTTCTATCTTGACGAACAGGAAGGGTTTCAGGTCCGTCCACCCGTCCGAAGACGCCGTCGCGCCAACAAGGTAGGTCTTGACGTTGGTGATGGTCATGATTTTCCACCGCCGACAAATTCGATGCTGCGCAACACCCAGTGCTTTATGCCCACACAGTCATGCCTCAGGGTGTCTGGCAACACGACATAGTCCTTCTTCACCGGCGCCTTGGGAAAATACTGCAAAGGTTTCCCACCCTGTCCGAGCAGGCTGTCGCGGTCATCCTGCGGCAATTTCAACGCCAATCCGGCTTTTGTGAGCGACATGAAGATCCGCCCTTGGGTATACGCCGCCGCGCCGCTGAAAAAGTGTTTGCAACACACCGGTTCGCATGGCTGGCCCTCTTTCGAAACGTCATCAACAATGGATTGCAGATCTGTCAGATAGGGTTCAGCCATAACATTCAGCAGTCCCTGGACCGTGCGCCTATCGCCACTTGATCGAGCAACCCATGGAAGGTGTCTGGTGTTCCGGGCCGTGCCCGGTTGCGGAAACGAGCCTCATCGCTTCAATCAATTCAGGCGTGCGGTTTGAAGCATCGCCCAGCCTCGCATCATCGAGCCGGCCGCGGTACTGCAACTCGCCATTGCTATTGAACCCGAAAAAGTCAGGCGTACAGACCGCCCCATATGATCTGCCGACGCTTTGGTCTTCGTCGATCAGATAGGGAAAGGCGAAGCCGAATTGCTGGGCGAAACGTTTCATGGCCGATGGGCTGTCATCGGGCACTTGAGTGTAGTCGTTCGACATCACGCAAAGTATCCCGATGCCTTCGTCTTGCAGTGTCTTTGCGTCGGTGACGAACCTTTCGATGATGGCGTGAACATAAGGGCAATGATTGCAGATGAAGGCAATCAGCAGACCGTTTTCACCCATTGCGTCTTCAAAACTGTGTTTCCGCCCGTCTGGATCGGGGAGTGCGAAGGACGGTGCCTTCCAGCCGAAATCACAGATCGAACTGTCGAGTAGCATTTTTCTGCTCCTGCGTTATGCGTTCATAGGACCTGCGGTTCGCGCCAACAGTAACGATGTACGATCGCACAATCAATTTGATGGCTCGAAAAGAAGTAACTATCGGGCGTTGACGGAACAAAGACAGGTTATGCTGTGTTGGCTACCGTCGCTGCCAACCAACGGGATGTTCGCAGAAGCCGGGCGTCGTCGCCGCGGGGACCCACAAGCTGAACGCCCAAAGGCATGCTGTTCGCCCCTTCCATCAGAGGGAGACTGACGGCGGGCACGCCGAGATAAGTCCATGTGGAACAGAAAATGGGATCGCCCGTCGCTTCGAGCCCCAAGGGAGCCTCGCCGCAAGCCGCGGGGGTCACGATCGCATCGTAGTCGTCGCAAAGGCTATCGATCCACGCTTTCAAGGGGCCAATCTGATCAATGCAATCCTTGTAGTCGACAGCCAGGGCCTTCCTGCCATCTTCAATCATGCCGCGCAGCCTGTCGCTGATCTGGTCCTCACCGCGGTTCATGTAGCTAGACAGCGACCGGGCAAGGTCGGGACACATGATATTGGTCAGGTTCTCGACGGCTCGGTCAAACTCCACAGGCGTTGCAACTTCGTCGCAACGGTCGCCCAGTAAGTCATTGAGCTCCTCAAACGCTGCTTGTGTTTCCGCATCCGCGTGACCCCACACGGGGGTTTTGAGAAAGGCAAACCGGGGTTCCACCGGTGGTTCCTGCAGGGCGATCTCCTGCATGCGGGGCGCCGCCGCCGGTCTGGTGTCAGGATCGGCGTTGTCGTAGGCCATCAGGCAGTCGCTGATCAGGGCGGCGTCTTCGAGGGAGCGGGCAAACACGCCCACGTGGTCGAGCGTTTTGGAGAGGGAGAGGACACCGCTTCTAGAAATACGTCCGTGACTGGGTTTGAAACCGACCACGCCGCAGAAGGAAGCAGGCCGGATGACGGAACCATTGGTCTGAGAACCAAGAGCCAGGGGCACCATGCCGGCGGCCACTGCGGCTGCAGAGCCGCTGGAAGACCCGCCCGGCGTGCGTGACGGGTCGTGTGGGTTGCGGGTCTTTCCCGGTGAATAAACGGCAAACTCGGTGGTCACGGTCTTGCCCATGATGACGGCACCGGCACTCCTGAGCAAACTGACCGCCGTACAGTCCTTCAGCGGACGCCGGCCTGCATCCAGTACAGAGCCGTTCTCCGTCGGAAAATCATTCGTGTCGAAGATATCCTTGATCCCGACCGGGATGCCGTGAAGCGGACCGCATGGTCTGCCTGCGGCACGGTATGCGTCGAGATCGGCTGCCTGTTTCCGTGCGTATTCCGGATCAAGATGAGTCCACGCCTGCACGGCATCGTCTCTCGTAGAAATTCTGGCAAGACAAGCTTCAACCAGCTCTGAGGAGGTAATTTCACCGTCCTGTATCATGCGCGCCAGTTGGGCGGCGCCTAAGTCTGCCAATTCCATCGTATCGGTCTCGTTTTCTATGGCCGGGAGAAAGTCAGTCGGATGAGTTCTTGCGCAGGCAGGAGCTCCAGAAGTCGTAGAACACCAGCGCCAGCACCATAATGCTGATGACCCAGAACGGTAAGCCGCCCCAGAATCCGGCAAATCCCGATGTAATGCTTTCCGCCAGTCCCAGCACAAACATCGCCACCAGAACCGAGCCGACCAAGCCGCCAATTTTTTCAGCCATCACAAGTCCTTATCGCTATTCAGCCAGCCTTCGCATATCACCCTCATGGTACGTAAGGGCCGAACAAAGTGTCGGGGAGCCACAGCGCAATCCCAGGGAACTGGTACATCATGACCATACAGAAAATGACGATAAACAGGTACGGCATCAGCCCTCTGAATATCTGGACAAGTTCGATCGCCGAACCCAGCACCCCTTTCAAATAATACGCCGACATGGCCATCGGCGGCGTCAGGAACGAGGTCTGCAGGTTGAGCGCTACCAGCATGGCGAAGAAATACGGATTGACGCCAAAATTGTCCAGCATCGGCAGGAAAATCGGTACGAAGATGATCAGGATTTCCGACCACTCGAGCGGCCAGCCCAAAAGGAAGATGATCAGCTGAACGAGAACCAGGAACTGCCAGGGCGCCAGATTGAACGACAGGATGAAGTGCTCGATGATTTCGTGGCCGCCCAGATATGAAAACACCGACGCAAACGTCCAGGAACCGACGAACAGCCAGCACACCATGGCGGTTGTTTTCGCCGTCAGGTAAACCGACTGCTTCAACATGGCCCAGTTGAGCGAACGGTACAGAAAGGCGAGAATAAGTGATCCCAGCGCGCCCATGGCGGCGGCTTCCGCCGGTGTCGCCAGGCCACCGAGAATCGAGCCCAGAACCAGCATGATCAGCGCTGTCAGGGGCACGAAGGACGTCAGCAATTGCATGTAGACCACGCTCTTTGCCGGAATATCCTCTTGCCGGGGTTTTGGTGCAATCGAAGGTTTGATGAGAACCCGGATGATCACGTAGACAATATAGAGACCTGCCAGCATGAAGCCCGGAATGACGGCGGCCGCGTAAAGCCGCAATGGTGAAAGCTCGGCAATCGCTGCATAGACAATAAGCATGATCGATGGCGGGATCAGGATCCCCAGGGTGCCGCCCGCACAGATAACCCCTGAGGCGAATTCCTTATCATAGTTGGCTTTTGCCATGGCGGGGAACGCCAGCAAGCCCATCAGCGTTACCACGGCCCCGACAATCCCGCTTGCGGTCGAGAACACCGCGCAGGTGATCAGCGCGGCAATCGCCATCGATCCAGGCAGGTTGCGCGCCGCCATTTGCAGGGCATGGAACAGACGGTTGACGATATTCGCGCGCTCGACCACATAACCCATGAACAGGAACAACGGTATGGCGACGAGGGTGTCGTTTTCCATTACCGAATAGGTATTCTGATTGAGCAGGTAGAAGATCTTGTTGTTGAAGGAGTCCGCAATCGTCTGAATGCTGCCGGCTTCAAAATAGGCGTAATACCCAAAGCCGACTCCCATCGCAAGAAGCGTGAAGGCGACCGGAAAGCCCAGCATCACCAATACGATGAAGAGGGAGAGCATCAAAATCGCTACTTCGGGGTTCGTCATCCTGTTTGGCGCTCCGTGCGTATGGAATTCGTTTTCAAGGTGTTGATTGGCCTATACACAGCAATGCCGGTCATGCGTTTTTCGCTTGTTGAATGAGAAGGTCTTCGGTTTCCTTGGCATCTTCCATCCGCTCCGGCCACTTGCCGGATTTCATGGCCAGAATACAGCGCATGCACTCCGAGATACCCTGAAGGATGAGAAGTCCGCCGGCCAAAGGAATAAGTGTCTTGAAGAAATATATCTGGATGCGCGCCGGGCTGTTCCAGCTGACTTCCTTGTAGCGCCATGAATCGGAAGCAATTTCCCAGCCGAACCAGAACAGAGCCGCCATGCCGGGGAAAAAGAACAGGATATAGAGAACGATGTCGATCCGCGCCTGCCAGCGAACCGACAACAGCCGGTAAACGACATCGGCACGAACGTGGGCGTCCTGGGCTAGGGCGTAGGGCCCGGCCATCAGGAACAGGGCGCCATACATCTGGACCATCATGTCGAAGGCCCAGACCGTCGGCGCATTGAGGACGTATCGAACGAAAACTTCATAAGCGACCGAAAGCGTAAGGATCAGGATACACCAGCCAAAGGCCCGTCCGATCCAGATATTGAGACTTTCAATGGCGTGTATGATGCTCGTCATGTGCTCTCTCGCCCCGTAAAAGCATAATGGTGGTGTTGGAATTTATAGCAGAGGGACAGCCCAACAGGCTGTCCCTCCGTAACGGTGTCGTTGTCGGATTCGATCGTGCGGTGCCGCAGATCAAATCAACCAAAGTGGTGCTTGTAGGCCAGGCCGTAATCGGGCTGGTTCAGCAGCAGGTAGTTCATAACCTTCTTGGCATAGGCTTTCTGGGAATCAACGACCTTGGAGAAGAATGCGTCTTCCTTGGAAATCCGGTCGACAACGATGTCCCAAGCCTTCAACTGTTCTGCCATCACCGAGTCAGGCGTACGATAGACGTTCACACCGCTTTTCTCTTTCAGGCTGATCAGGTCGTCGGCATAGCGCAACGTATTGTGCCAGTAGAAGTTGGAGTTCTCTGCTTCAGAAGCATATTTCAGGATTGCCTGATGCTCTGCCGACAGGGAATTGTACTTCTTCTTGTTGAAGGTGATTTCAAACGCTTCCTGAGACTGGTGGAAGCTCGCAAGATGGTAATGCTTCGAGACATCCTGCATGCCGAAATCCTTGTCGGAGGTCGGGTTGTTGAATTCGGCCGCGTCAATCAGGCCGGACTTCATAGCCGGCTGAATTTCACCGCCGGGCAACTGCACAACCGACATGCCCATTTCCAGAAGCACGTCTGCCGCCAGACCGACGGTCCGGTATTTGAGGCCCTTCAACTGGGAAGCATCCTTGATTTCTTCCTTGAACCATCCCATCGGCTGGGCCGGCATCGGGCTGTTGAAGAAGCTGACCAGGTCGAGTTCAAGGGTTCCCATCAATTCGTTGAAGAGTTCCATGCCACCGCCATAGTGGATCCAGCCGAGCAGTTCCTGGGCCGACCAGCCGAAACACGGGCCGGTGCCGAACAGGGACGCGGCCTTGGACTTGGAATACCAGTAGGCCGGCACATAGTGCGCGCCGTCCAGAACCCCACGGTGCACGGCGTCCTGCATCTGGCTGGTCTTGACGACGGAATTCACCGACAGCAGGTCGATCTTGAGATCCTTGCCGGCCATCGCGTGGACCCGGTCCACGTAGCTTTTGGCGTTCTCAAGGAAAATCCCGCCACCCCAGGCAGCCTGGACTTTCAAAACGGTCGGCGCTGCGGTCGCGATACTCGGCGCAGCCAATGTGGCCGCAGCGGCACCGGCAGCGACTGTTCCTCCTTTGAGGAACTTTCGGCGGGTCACTTCTGACTTTTTCTCAACCATGACAATTTCTCTCCCTAACGCGGACATTAGATTTGAAACCCGGAATCATCAGTCCGACATAGATTTGTTAGATTCTTCAGCTTTCTGCTACGGGCGGTGGAACCGGCAACAGGCAGGTTTCGTTGCCTGAAACCTCACATCAATGGTGATATCGAACCAATGCCCGCTAATAGTTTTCATTCTTCGGTATCGGGCTCCTTTGCGCAAGTATTTATCCTGCATTGTGGGACCGATGCCCTTCACTGTAGGATCAAATTCGCTTGAACCTGGGCGCCTCCCGGTCGTGTTGTAAGATTGACATTCAGGCAACCCTGTCACTGGGGTCCTTGCCCGAAAAGAAGGCATCAAGATTGTCCAGAGCCCGAAATCCCATGGCATCGCGGGTCTCGAAAGTGGCGCTGCCGATGTGTGGCAGCATGAATATGTTGCTCAGCGACGAAAGTTCGGGATTTCCACCGGGTTCTCTGGCAAAGACATCGAGACCAGCGGCAGCAAGCTTCCCTGAACGCAAAGCGTTGGCCAGAGCCGCTTCATCGATCAACGCACCGCGCGCGGTGTTCACGACGATTGCACCATCTGGCAACAGGCCGATATTCTCCTCATTCAGAAACCCGGTCGTTTCCGGTGTTGCCGGGCAGTGCAACGAAAGAAATTGCGAAACCGACAAAAGTGAGCCCATATCCTCATGATAGGTTGCGCCGCACTCTTCTTCCGATGGAAGCCGGTTGCGGTTGTAATAGTGGACTTCCATGTCGAACCCCCGGGCGCGCCGAGCCATCACCTGTCCGACCCTGCCCATGCCGACAATGCCGATGCGTTTTCCGGTCACCTGTGTGCCCACCATGAACGATGGGCTCCAGTGCACCCACTCGCCTGTGCGCACCGTGTGATCGCCTTCGCTGGCCCGTCTTGCCGCTCCAAGGAGCAGCAGCATGGCAATTTCCGCCGTTGCGTCGGAAAGCACATCGGGTGTGTTTGTGACCACCACACCCTTGTCCTTCAGCGCCTGGAGATCGCAGTGATCGACACCGACGGAATGGTTGGCGATAATCCTGACACGCTCGGGCAGCTTCGCGGTCAGTTCGGCATCGAAGAGTTCCGAATGGCAAGGCAGGACGGCATCGACACCCTGGCACTTCTCTAGAAGCTCGTCTGGTGAATACAGAACGTCATCCAGGTTCAAGCGAACGTCATAGTCTCGGGCTGCACGCGCCTCCGTGTTTTGAGACAGTTTGCGGGTGATCAGCAGAGTGGGTTTTTGGCTCATGGGTCTGTGTCCAAGTTTTCATCATGACGAGAGTTTGACGGATGCGTCGCGAACAATCCACCCGCCATCCCGCCAAGCAGAATGTCTGCAGCTGTGCCATTCGTGAGTGCCACGGGTTTTCTTGAACCCGCAGGACGTCATCTTTGAGAGAGCATAAGCGGAGTCGAAGATCCACTCGCCTTGGTTTTAGACCGTATCTGGTCGGAAGCCGCAGCGATTGGATTCTCGTCCTCGCCATGGGCGCGGACAAGAATGACGGCTAAGGCAATATTTACAGAACACCGTTTCCCGGACAAGCAACATATGACTCAGAACTCAGTCACTCTGACGCCGCTGGCTACGTCGACGGAAACCGCGCCTCCGCCTCGATTTCAATCTCGTAGTCTCCGACGAGACGCGATACTTCAAGGAGCGTATTGGCCGGCCGGGCGATCGCGAAATAGTGCCCGTGAACCCGCGAGACGCCTTCCCAGTCGTCGCAATCACGCATGTAAATGCGGGTGCGGATTACGTCGTCCCGCGTCGCACCCAGCGGCGCCAGGCTGGCGAGAATCTTGTCCAGAACGTAAACCGCCTGTGCGGCTGCATTGCCGGGGGCGACCATCGATCCGTCGGTATGGGTCGCGGTCGTGCCGCTGACCAGGATGCGGTCGCCGACGCGCACCGCCCGGCTGAAGCCGCAGATATCTTCCCACACGCTGCCGGTGTCAACGCGGCTCACATGGTCATCGGTCTCAGTGGCCTGGAAAATGCCGGGCATTTCATTGAGGTGGTGCGAAAGATCGCCGGATGCCGTCAGGAAAGGTGGGCGGCGGTATTCGTCGCCGCAATCACCTGGGATGGCTGTCAGTTGGCCCAGAGCGTCGTCGATGGCCGCGTGATCGGCGTCGTCCAACGTAAATGAAAACAGCCGGATATTATCGTCTCTGTGTTCGTTTTCTCCCAGCCGGGCGCCAACAATCACCCCGGCCACCGCCGGCTGTTCCAGCACCCAGCGGGTCGACACATTGGACACCGATACCCCATGCTTCTGCGCCACCGCAGCAAGGGCTGCCAGCAGGTTCTGGAAGACGTCCCAACCACCCGCCGTGTCGATGAAACGTTTGTATTTCATCTTACTCCAGTCCGCGATGTCGTGAGGTTCCGCCGCACCGACCCAGCGATCTGAAAGAAAGCCGCCCAAAAGTGTGCCATAGGCCAACAGGCGCACGTTGTTCTCCATACAGAACGTACTCATTGCCCCGGCCGCCCGCCGGTCGAGCACCGAAAAAGAGATTTGATTGGAAACTATCGGTACATCCTGTCCAACCAGAACCCGCAAATGATCCGTATCGAAGTTGGTCACTCCCAATTGGCCGATGAGGCCCTCGTTCTTCAGGTCGATCAAATGCCTGAAGGCATCGAGCCAGGCGGGGTGCTCGAATGTCCACCAATGGAACTGCAGCAGGTCAATCGTCTCAACGCCCAGCCTGTCCGCACATTGACGGACGCCGGCCTCGACGGTTGCCCGGTCCATTGTTCCCAGAGGCGGGCACCATTTTGTCATGCAAACCGGTTTCCGGCCGCTGGGCGTCTTCACTTTCCCGGCTCCGAATTTTGCAAGCAGTCGTCCGGCAACAATTTCCGCACTGCCATAATGATCCGCCATGTCGAAAGTCTCGAAGCCTGCCTGTGCATAGGCGCTGAGCCAGCCGGCACCTGTGTCCGGGTCGATAGTCTCGCCATGGCGCTCGATGTCGGCGATCTGCCACAAGCCGGTCAGGGCCCGGCTGATTTCAAGACCGGGTGCAAGAACTGTGCGGTCGGGAAGGGACGGTGCGGTCATGACGAGGAACTCCGGTACGGACGGTGATCACGAAGGGGATGGTGTTGAGTGTACGGGATATTGCGTTCAGATTCCGCATTCAATTTACTGGGCTGGACGTCGAACTATTCCACAAATCGTGCTTCCGATGGCTGTTCTTCAATCGGCTCCACTAGTTCTGGAAATTGGTTGAGAACCGTTGGAGGGCCCCACCACATCCAAACCGTTTTCAGAATTCCCGTGCCTGTGTTGACCATGCGATGAACGGCATTGGGCTTGGTATAGATAGCCGTTCCAGGTGTCGCCTTGAAGGTCTTGCCATCGACAGTCCATTCCGCTTCACCAGTGACTACATAGTAGATTTCCGGCGAGGGATGCTTGTGGCCAACATAAATGGCGCCAGGGGCCCACTCTGCTTCGCCAAAGTAGACATCCAATCCCTGAACAGGCGCACGTTGTCCGCCTACGAGTGTTTTGTATCGGAAAGCCTTTGCAAACGCTGAACCGGAATAGTTCTCCGGAGGCGACGTCCACTCTACGTCACCAGCATCGACATGCGGTTCGCCGGCAAAGCCATCCACGGAAAAAGCGGCTGTTGTGAGGAACAGGAACAGGGTCCAAATGAACGTTGATCTGCCTGTCATTGCAATTTACCTCTGAAGTTGAGTTTATCCCCATGCTGTCATTGAGAGGAGTGTGCAGCATGGACTGCGCCGACCAGTCTCAAGAAATCGAAGTGGCTTGAATGCTTCTTCCAAATCCCTAAATCGTCGACTCCAACCTCGTGTTCATCGGCATTTCAGCGACAGACGCCATATCTGGCAAGGTCAACAGAAAACTCACTGTCTGGGCAATGGTTTCGGTGGGGATGCGGTTGGGGCCTGGTGTCACGCCGGGGATGCCGGCAATCAGATCGGTGTCGACGGCGCCAGGGCACAAGGCTGTTGCGCGCACGCCGTCTTCCCAACCGGCAAAACGGGCGGCGTGATTGAGCGCGAGCAGGGCGTGCTTGGTCATGGCATAGCCGATCGAAACTGTCTCGTCGCGGTAGCGTTTGGCATCGGTTGAGGCAATGTTGACGATTCGACCGTGCCCGGCCTTGCGCAAGTGCGGCAGGCACAGCCTGATCATGCGATAAGGCGCTTTCACGTTGACCGACCAAAGGGCATCGAGATCGGCCTCACCGTCATCTTCGAAGTCGACCATGCGCAGGATGCCGGCGTTGTTGACCAGAACGTCGATCCGGCCAAACCGGTCGAGTGTCGCCTCGACCCACGCCATTGCCGTGGCCGGCTCCAGTGCGTCGAACCGTTCGGCCATGACACGGTTTTCGTCGTGACCGCCAAGCACCGTCAGACACGCATCCGGATCACGGGCGCCCAGCGACAGGGTGTAACCGTCATTGTGAAGCTGGCGGGCGATCGCAGCCCCGATGCCGCGGGACGCACCGGTGATGAGAACGACCCGGCCATCCGCCTCCAGCATCTGTGATGTCATGCAGCCACCATGCTTAGAACAGCCCCTGATAGACACCGCCGTCATTGACGATGTTCTGGCCGCTGATGAAACCGGCCTGATCGCTGCACAGGAATGCGATGAGATCGCCGCATTCGGATGGATCGGCGAACCGCCCGGCCGGGCAATTGCTTATCCGGTCTTCGACGATCGCTTCATAGGTGGTGTTGCCGCGTTTCGCGTGGGCATGGAGATTGGTGTGCAGGGCATCCGTGTCGAACAGGCCAGGACACACGGTGTTGATGGTCACGTTATCACCGATCAGGTCGCGCACCATCGAAGCAACCGCTCCCGAAAGGGCCAGCCGGGCAGAGTGAGTGTGGGCAAAGTTCGCCTGCGGAAATTTTATGAAACTCACCGACATGTTCACTACTCGCCCGAACTTGCGTTCTGCCATTCCAGGTACGACCCGCTGGACGAACCTGATGGACGACAGGAAATGAACATCGAGCCAGTACTGCCATTCCTCGCGGCCCCAGGTCTTAAAGTCGCCGGGAACCTGGCGCACACCGGGATTGGTCACCAGAATATCGGGCTCGGGACACACGCTCATGACCTTGTCCTGGTTTTCCTCTGTGTTGGCATCGGCCGCCACCGTTGCAACGGTAACACCGGTCGCTGCCCGGATCTCCTCGGCGGTCTCCTCAAGAGGGCCTGCATTGCGGGCAATGAGGGTGAGGTCAACCCCTTCACGGGCAAGCGAGAATGCCGTAGCACGCCCGAGCCCCTTGCTGGCAGCGCTGACGATGGCCTTGCGGCCAGAGATATTGAGTTCCATGTTCAGGCGCCTCCCATTGCGCTGGCTGTTTGACGGGCAACGCCCGGTCTGTCGGAGCTGCCGGTATCCAGCAATCCCAGGTCTTCGAGGCCCGTGCGCAAGCCGTGGAGTGCAGCGCCGGTTAGCGGGCGCAGGGGCCGCCTCAGGGCACCGCCCGGCAGTCCGAGCATTTCCATGGCAGCTTTTGTCGAGGGATAAAGCGTTCGACCGTCGGTGGTGAAGAGGTCGGTAAGCCGACGGCCGATTTCCTGTAGCCGGGTGGCTTCCTCCATCCGTCCGTCGCGGGCGGCGTAATAGAGTTCGAGCCCGCCGGGCGCCCACATGTTGGGGAAGCAGTCGATAGTCCCGTCGGCACCAAGCAGTGTCGCCGGCACCCCATATATAGAAGACGGTCCGCAAAAGACCCGCAACCGGTCAGCTACCGCAATGGCTGTCGCATAGTAATTGTTCCAGTCGCCTGAGCTTTCCTTGACCGCAACGATCTGGTCGAGGTCGGCAAGCCGGTCGACCAGTTCAGGTGTCAGCGCATTCACGGCATTGCCCGGAATGTTGTACAGCATGACCGGGATTTCCACAGCCGCGGACACGGCCTCGTAGTGAGCGAAGATTTCGTCATCGGAAAGTTTGACGAAGTAGGGCGGCAGGATCAACGCCCCGTCGCAACCCGAGTCCTGAGCGCGGTGGGTCATGGTGACGGTGTCGTCCACTGTGACCGCTCCGGTAGCCGTGATCACCGTGCCCCTGTCGCCGACAATTTGGGCGGCTTTGGCGGCAAGCAAACAACGTTCCTCCAGTGACATAGCCCAGAATTCGCCGGTACAACCGCCGACGATGAAGCCGGTCGCGCCATTGGCGAGCAGGTGTTCGATATTGCGGCTCAGGAGATCGTCGTCGATCGCGCCAGTGTCGGAAAATGGTGTAACAATGGCCGGCATGGGTCCCGACCACGAGATGCTGTTTCGGTTCATATTGCTTCGCCTCCTAAGCCTTCTGCCGGCATTGACGCTGCCGTGCTGGAACTTCCGGTATTGTCATTCTGAATGGTATCGGTGTTTAGCCGGACGCCCGTCTTCGTATCGAAAACATGAAGACGGTGCGATCTCAATGTCAAGCGCACCTGATCGCCCGCCGCAACACGCAGATCCGGCGCCATTCGTGCGACGATGCGGTGTCCGGTCATGTCAAGAAAGACGATGCTCTCGTGACCGGTTGGCTCCACCAGTGCGACAGTGGCCGTGTCGCCCCTGTCTCCCTTGTCGCCAATGTCGTCAATGGAGACATCCTCCGGCCGGATGCCGATGGTCACCGCCGCACCGTCTGCGGCATCCGCGCTGATCAGGCCAGCGGGGAGAGGTAGAAGCAGATCGCCGGCGACAACAGTGACGTCGCTACCGTTTCGCGAAAGACTACCGTCGATGAAGTTCATCGCCGGTGTGCCGATAAAGCCCGCGACAAAACGGTTTACCGGACGGTTGTAGATCGTGTCCGGCGGGGCAAACTGTTGCAGGATGCCGCCCGACATGACCGCGATGCGATCGGACATTGTCATCGCTTCAAGCTGGTCGTGGGTTACATAGACCATCGTCTTGCCGATGCGTTGCCGGAGCTCGATCAGTTCAGCACGCATGTGGGCGCGAAGCTTGGCGTCCAGATTGGACAAGGGCTCGTCGAGCAGGAATACAGCCGGGTCGCGGACCAGCGCCCGTCCCAGAGCTACCCGTTGCTGCTGGCCGCCGGACAGCTCACGGGGTTTACGCCCCAGAAGTTCCTCCAACTGAAGCAGCCGTGCCGTCTCGGTTACCTTGGCTGACCGTTGTGCCTTCTGCATGCCGCGTTTGCGCAGCGGGTATTCGATATTCTGGGCAACTGTCATATGCGGATAAAGTGCATAGGACTGAAACACCATGGCGATGTCGCGTTTCGACGGTGCCAGATCGTTCACGATCCGGTCGCCGATGCGGATTTCACCCGCTGTGAGTTGCTCCAGGCCGGCCAGCATCCGTAATGTCGTTGTCTTGCCACAGCCGGATGGCCCCAGCAGGCTGACAAACTCGCCGGAGTCGATCACCAGATCGAGACTGTCCACCGCCGTGAACGAGCCAAAGGTCTTGCGTACGTTTTTGAGGGTCACTTGTGCCATATCGTCAGATCACCCTTTTACCGCGCCGGCACCGAACCCGCGGGTAAGGTACTTCGACAGAAACGTAAACGCGATGATCAGCGGCACACTCATCATCACCGACGCTGCCATCAGTAGCGACCATTCGATATTGAAAGACGACACAAGCATGGTCATCACACCGGTCGTCAGCGGCCTTGCGCTGTCCGTGTTCACAAGCACCAGCGCGAACAGATATTCGTTCCAGGCGAGAATCATGGTGAACAGCGACGTGGAAATGATGCCCGGCAGTGCCTGGGGCAGGATGATGTCGACAAAGGCCCCCATCCGGGTTGCGCCGTCGACCATGGCGGCGGCTTCAAGATCGTCAGGGATGCTGGCCATGAAGGATCGCAGCAGCCACAAGGCAAAGGGCAGGGCAAAGGTCGTGTACGCGAGCACCAGGCTGAACAGGGTGTTGGCGACGCCCAGCCATACCATCAGCAGATAAAGCGGAATGATCAACACCACCGACGGCAGCAGGTAGGTAAACAGGACGGCCTGGGCCAGGAACTCACGGCCGGGATACCGGAACCGCACGAGGCTGTGGGCGCCGAGGGTCGCCACCGTGATCACGACAATAGTGGTGCCGATCGCAACGATGATCGAGTTTCTCATATAGAGCAGGAACGGCGTCTCCTGAAGCAATCGAAGGTAGTGTTCGAAGGTGACGGTTTGTGGCCAAAACGTCGGCGGTATCCGGAAAAGCTCCGTCTGGGGTTTCAGCGATGTGACAATCATCCAGATCAGCGGAAAGGCGACCACGAGGACCACCGCCCAGGCGAAAAGGCTGAACGCGACGCGTCCTGGACGGAACCCGGTCATGACGATTCCCCACGTCGTGTTTGACGCAGATACAACAGCATGAAAAACAGCATCAGCAGCATCATGAGAACCGCAATCGCCGAGGCGCCGCCCATTTCATTGAGGGCAAAGGCTTCTTTGTAGACCATCAGGGGCAAGGTCTGGGTGGAGGTGATCGGACCGCCCCCGGTGAGCAGGTAAATCAAGTCAAACTCCTTGAAGTCCCAGATCGAACGCAAAAGAATCACCACGAGCAGAACTTCCCGGATCTGCGGCAGCGTGATGTCCCAAAACCTTGCAAACACACCGGCGCCGTCAATCTTGGCCGCTTCGTAAAGGTGTTCCGGGATTGTCTGCAGACGCGCAAGAATGACGATCACAACAAACGGAAAATACTTCCAGGCACCGACGAAGATGATCGAAATCATCGCGTTGGGCATACTGCCAAGCCAGTCGATCGGCATGTCGAGCAGGCCGGCCCAAAGCATCATGTGGTTGAGAATGCCGTAGAGATCGTTGAACAGCCAGCGCCAAACCAGCACGGCCACAACCGTGGAGACAAAATAGGGGAACAGGATAAGGCTGCGAGCGAGCGCCCGGAACGCCATATTCTGGTTAAGCATCAGGGCCAGCAGAATACCGAAGATCACTTGCAGCGTAAGCGTGCCCGCTGTCCAGATCAGATTGTTGGCAAGCGAACTCCAGAACTCGTCGGATCCCATCAGCTGGGTGAAATTGCCCAGTCCCACCCACTTGCCTTTCAGGGTCGGCGTGTAGATTGAAAACAGACTGAGATAAAGAGCACTCACCAGCGGGTAGACAATCACCGCACAGAACACAAGAATTGTCGGCGCAATGAAAAGCGCCCCCAAACGCCGGTATTGGGCATCGAGACTGCCGCGTCGTGCGGTTGAATTGTCTTGCTTCACACCCATTTCGCCTTGTGACCTGCTGGCGGCATTGCAGTTGACATCGCATTCGCCGATGCAGCTGACGGTGACTGTGTCATGGGCTCTGATTGTATCCGGTCAATCGGGCGGATGACGTGATGGGGTAATGCCGGGCGCGGAGGAGGGAAGGACCGCGCCCGGTTTGAGGCAGTTCACGCTTTAACGATTGCCTCAATTTTCTTCGCCGTATCGCCGACCACCGTCTTGACGTCCTCGTTGTTGAGAACGACGCGCTGGACCATCTCGGCGAGCACACCGGACTGGACAACGCTGCCGGCCTTGACGTTCGGCTTGTGGGCCTTTGATTCCCAGCCGAGGTTGTGCCCGGCCGCCGCTGACGACGCCATCAGGGCGACTTCATTCGGGTAGGCCTTGATGATCGGGTTGTCCTGATATGCGGGGTTGTCGTTGATTGTCTTCAACACCGGCAGCACATGCCCGGGTGCTGCATGCAGCTGCTTGATGTATCCCGCCGGATCGAACAGGAACGCTGCAAGTTTCTTGGTCGCCTCCATGTTCTTTGCAGCCTTGGGGATGAACACGCTCGGGAATTCGTTGAACGTCCAGGGTTTGACGTCAGCGGAAATACGCGGATAGGTGGCGCATGTTACCGAATCCTTGATCGCCGGGTTCTGCTTGTTGACGTTTATCAACGCGCGGCCCGTATAGATACCGGTTGCCGTGGCGCCCGAGACGAAGGCTGTAAGGCTCTCGCCCCATGAATAGCTGGTGGCGCCTGCCGGACACAGCTCCTTCATGGACCGGTAGAATTCCAGAGCGTTGACGGTTGCATCCGTATCCAGGGCCACATCAAGGTCCGGCGAGAAAACCTGGCCACCGCCCAGGTGAATGAATCCGATGATGGTCAGCGTGGTCATCGAGTTCTTGCCATAGGGAAGGGGCGCACCGTAGACACCACCCCCCTGCATTGCCTTGCAGGCGGCTCGCAATTCGTCCCAGGTCACCGGGATCTTGTCGACACCGGCCTTCTGCATCAGGTCCTTGCGGATCCAAAGCATATTCGCCGCCGAATTGCCGATGCCGGTACCGGCATACTGACCCTTGTCGATTTCGTATATGTCGTTGGCACCCGCGTAGTACTTGTCTGCGCCGACCGCATCGATAACCGAATTAAAGGGCTCCAGAAGGCCGTTCGCCCAATAGTCTGCAACCGCGAAGGACGGCAGATGGGTCACGAGGTTCGGCACCTCGCCTGAGGCAAATGCGGCCGCCAGTTGCGGTGCGTACCCTTCGTCGGAAGTTTTCTCAAAGACGACTTTGACACCTGGATTGGCGGCCTCGAAGGCTGCAATCTGAAATTTGTAGGCCGCAAGCTGGTCCGGCGAACTCTGAGGCGACCACCAGCGCAGGGTGACATCGGCGGCGCTTGAAGGCGAGGCGTAACCCAGTGTGCCGGCAGCGACACCGGCAGCACCGATCATCTGCAAGGTTGTACGCCGGGACACGCCTGATTTTGGATTGCCTTTGTTGATTTGTGAGCCACTCATGATCGAATCCTCCGTTTTCGTTCTTTGGGGAATAGTCTGTTTTTGAACTTTTGTTCGATAATTTGAACAGATTGCCGATGTCAATGCAAGTCCTCTGGACGCCAAAATTGGGAGACGCAAAGCCCCTGATACCTGCTAGTATGCTTGGAGACGCTGGCGATGGGGCTGGAATTATGAAAAGCGGAGTTGGGTACACTATTAAGGTTGTGAACCAATTGTGTTCGCATATCGGCAAAAATAGCCGACATGCGAACAAAATCCCTGCTAGAATTGCGGAATGAAACAGTGCATTTGGTGTCTCGGCTTTTCCGTTTGAGAGTCGAAAATCGGGTCCTGCAGTTTCCGGCCTGCATTTGGTCGACTGCACGTCACCCAACACCAGGACCAAATGAGGACACACTCTATGTCTGATATCGTAACGGCTGACGGGAAGACTGCGGCGGTTGAGAACGACAGCGGCGACTATGTCAATGCGCTGGTCCGGGGCCTGGAAGTGATCCGTGCCTTCAGCCGTACAAATTCCCGCATGACCTTGAGTGAGGTTGCGGCTGAAACCGGCCTGACCCGGGCTGCCGCCCGCAGGTTCCTGCTGACCCTGGTGCGCGAAGGCTATGCCGGCAAGGACGGCAAGTTTTTCATGCTGACGCCGAAAGTTCTGGAACTCGGGTTTTCTGTGCTCGCCTCCATGGACATCACGGATGTTATCCAGCCGATCATAAACGAATTGGCGGAAGAGGTCCGTGAATCCGTTTTCGTCACGACGTTTGATCAGGATTCCGTCATCTATATTGCGCGAGCCGCCTCCCAACGTGTTGTCAGTGTCGGCATTGCCATCGGTTCCCGGGGGCCGGCTCATTGTCTTTCCACAGGCCGTGTATTGCTCGCAGCCCTGCCGGAAACCGACCTTGAAAACTATTTTCGCACGGTGAAGCCGGTGCAGTTCACAGACAAGACAATCACGTCGAGGGTCAAACTGCGTGACGCCATAAAGCAGGTGAAAAGCCAGGGCTGGTCCATCGTCGACGAAGAATATGAAATCGGTCTGCGGTCAATTTCCGTGCCCGTGCGCGACCGGTCCGGCCGGACCATCGCCGCCCTCAACATCTGTTGTCCCAGTTCACGCTGGACCGTCGAAGACATGCGCAGCAAAATCTTGCTCAAGCTGATCGAAACCGCCCAGACGATTTCAAACGGCATCCTGCATTAATCCGCAAACCGTGCGACCGAATAGGGCAGCAGATTAATCTCGGACTTTTCGCCGGCAATGGCTTCCGCTGTAAGACGGGCGACCAGGGGACCGAGGGTGTAACCTGCGTCGCCACCAATGGCGAAGTAGAGGCCAGGATGGTCTGGCGTCTCTCCCAGAACGCACAGACCGTCGAGCGACGGGTTGACGCCCGCCCAGGTCCTGATGATCTCGAGCCCGGCGATCGCCGGCACCACATGTGCCGAAAGACTGATATTGCCTATTGTGCTTGTCTCCAGAACCTCCAGCGGCCGGTCGATATCCGTGAGCCGTGACGGCCACCCGCCACCGATCACCACATGGCCGGAACTGAGCTGTTTGAGCGTGATCATGCGATCGGCATGTTGCACAAGATGTCCGATGATCGGGTCCGCCGGGGCCGTAATATTCATGTGCAGGGGCTCCGAGCGCATCGGCAGTCTGATTCCCAGAGGTTCAACGAGGCTGGCGGACCGGGCGCCGGCGGCAATGACGATGCGGCCGGCACGCAATGTTCCATTGCCAACTGAAATATTCCACGCACCATCGGACTGGGACAACGCTGAAACCGTCATGTTGTCGAAGCAGCGGGCTCCGGCATCGATGGCAGCGGTCCGAATGACCTGGTTGGCCAGCAGTGGATTTACCTTGCCTTCGTTGTGGCAGAGCTCGGCACCAATGACAGCAGGTCCGAGATAAGGGGCGACACGGTCGAGATCGCTGCGGTCCAGCATTTCGACCTCCAGGCCCAGTTCCTTTTCCCGGGCGCACTTGGCAGTGAGGAACGAAAGCTGCTCGTCTGATTCCGCCACCATGAACCCGCCGGTCATGTCCAGTCCGACGCCACCGCTGACCCGGTCGGCCAGGCGGAACCACTCAGCGACCGCTTCAACATAGACGGGCAGGGCGGCCTCGACGCCCGGGGCGGCTTCCGGGTAGAGCTGGATGAACCGGCTTTGCATCTGAACATGAAGGCTGCCGGCGTTGACAGTGGACCCGGCATGACGGCCGTCGTCGAGGAGGGCCACATCCAGATCGCGTTCGGCGAGCCTCAATCCGAGGCTGAGGCCGACAATCCCGCCGCCGATTATCGCCGTGTCGATCTCGTCTGGGAGGTCACGCCGGGTCAATCCTCCAGCTCCGGTGGAGCTACAGGTGAGTCTGTTACTGTTGCGATGTCGCTCACCGTGATCGGCTTGATCGGCGGCCGGGGCGCAAAGAAGGAGCGCTCCTCCAACGGGCGCCCGGTCTTTTCTGCGATCATGGCCGCCAGATTCGAGGCGCAATAGCGGCCCTGGCAACGCCCCATCCCGGCCCGGGTACACCGCTTGAGCGATCCGATATCCTCGGGCTCGTCCTCAAGCGAGTCACGAAGCATGCGGTGGGAAACCTCTTCGCAGCGGCAGATCAGGGTATCGGGTTCACACAGTTCAGTGGCAAGGCGTGGAGCGGCAAAGACTTCCCACAAAGCTTTTTGAAAGCGGCGCTGACGGTCACGCCGTCGCCGTGCTTTTTCCATCATATCCTTGTGTTTGGCCCCGCCCCCGTGGATTTCTGTTGCAGCGGTCAGCCCGGCAATGATGCCATCGTCCATCGCTGCCCGGGCGCCGCCAAGACCACAGCAGTCACCGATGGCAAACACCCCGTCGAGGGACGTCCGGCAGTCGTTGTCCCGGCGTGTTACCAGTTGACCGCGGCCGGAATCGTAACTGTGGTCCGCGTCCAGCAGCCGCAGGACCTCGTTGGAGGGCATGAAACCGTACCCCATGCACACCACATCTGCGTCGACCTCCAGGACCGGTTGTGCCTTGCCATCGCGCCAGGTACCCAGCGTCGCCTGCAATCCGTCGGCGACGGCATCAACGCGCAGAATGAATGCCCCCCGGTGAAGGGGAATGCCGTGGTGGCGCAGTTCGGCCAGGTAAACCAGGCCCTCGCGGCAGAGGTCGGGCGCGGCCATAGCCATCCGGCCGGCCGACAGGGCCCGGGAGAATGACAGGTCGGCGGCCTCAGCAATTCCGACGACGTTCGCCCCGCCGCGAGCAAGCTCTGCACCGACCTGCATATTCAGGGGGCCGTTGCCGGCAATCAGAACCCGTTTTCCAGGCAAAGTTCGGTAGCTGCGCAACAGGGTCTGCGCGGCACCTGTGGTCATCACACCGGGCAGTGTCCAGCCGGGCACGGGAAGGCTGCGTTCATAGGCCCCGGTTGCCACGATCAGGCGTTGCGGACGGTATGTGGCGGCCCCTTGCGGTGTCACCGCGGTAATCTCCAAGGGTGTAAATGCCCCCCAGACTTCCGCACCACTGACGATCCGCACCCCGGCCTTGCGGGCGCGCTCAATCAGCTGGCGTCCGCTCTCGAACTGGCGGTCGGTACCGATTGAACCAGGACTTGTGTAGATCGAGGCCGGTTGCTTGAAATACTGTCCACCAGGGCCCGGGCGTTCATCCAGCACCACAACCTCGCATCCGGCTTCCGCTGCCGTGGCGGCGGCCGTCAGTCCGGCCGCCCCGGCACCAATCACCAGAACCTCGGGAGACTCCGTAATGGGTTCCTTCTGAACTGGTGTTTGAGGTGCCGTGCTTGGGATCGCCTGACGCGGGCTGCCCGAACGAACGGTGTTGGGACCGGTTACCGGTGTCATGCAAGCCCGTCGGTTGGCACGGCCGTCGACGTCCACGAGGCATTCTTGGCAAACGCCCATCCCGCAAAAAATACCCCGGGTGGCGTTGCCCGTCGTCTGCCGGAATTCTCTGATCCCCGCTGCCGTCAAGGCGGCGGCGATGGTCTCGCCCCGCCGGGCTGTCACGGGCGTGTCATCGAACGTAATTGTTACCTCCTCGGGCGCCGGTGCATCCGGTGATGGAACCCGTAGGGAGGGGGTTTCGCTAGCTTCTGCCATCGGCCGCCCCTGTCACGAACCGAAACGCGTCAGCGCTTCACGCTTGGCCCGGGTCATCGCCATCAACATACGGTCGCGCCAGCCGCGGCGCTCGTGCCAGTCTTCCATTGGCAGTTGGCCCCGTCTCGCTCCTGACACCTTCTCGACCATATCGGGCGTCCAGGGGTCATGCTGGCCGCGTTCGGCACCCATGCGCTCATAGGCCGGTCCCAAGCGTTCCGCGTGGGCGGCGATCCCGCCGCGGGTATTGAGATCCACGGTTTCGAACGGACCGATCACCGACCACCGCAGTCCAAGGCCTTCGCGCATGACCATGTCGATGTCATCGGGATCGACCACACCGTCACGCACCAGGCAATAGGCTTCCCGCAGGACGGCACCTTGTAGCCGGTTGTAGACAAATCCTTCGACCTCGGCCCGCACCAGAACCGGCTTCATGCCTACCTTGCGCAGAAAGCTCATGGCGCGCGCTGACACTGCTTCATCGGTTTCGGGCGCTGGCACAACTTCTGCAACCGGCAGGAGGGTCGGTGGATTGCCCGGATGAACGACGAGGCAACGCTTGCGATCCTGAGGTGCCGGCACAAATCTGGAAACACAAAGAGTCGAGGACGACGTGGCAAGGATGACGTCGTCAGGGGTGAGTTCGATGAGGTCGGCAAACAGGGAATTCTTCAGGTCGAGGTCTTCGGGCGCACATTCCTGTACCCATTGTGCAAGCTCCACGGCTTCGCTGAGAACCGCTTCCGTTGAGATCCGGTTAGCAATGTCGGCTGGCTCCTCCTCCAGGAGACCGAAGCTCGCAAGATCCTTAAGTCGGGCAGAAATCTCTGTTTGTGCGGCATCCCGTTGCGCCTCGTCAGGGTCGTACAGGGACACGCCGAGTCCGGCCCGTGCGAAAACCGCAGCCCACGCGGCCCCAATGCTACCGGCCCCGACAACGGCCACCCGGTCGATATCAGATTTTGGATCCATCATTGTCACTTTTTCGATTTTTGCACATAAGTACGCATATCGCACGGCCATGTTCAAGAGGCCAGTCCATTGCACGGATACGGCATTTGTTGGAAGGTTGGCGTCAGACACGGTCAGCAGAGGAATCAACCGGAAATGACATCGCAGGGGCTTTTGACGGGTAGGAAAGTACTGGTGACCGGTGGCGCAACGGGTCTTGGCCGCGCCATTGTGGAACGGTTTGCGGACGAAGGGGCTGCGGGCATGTCGTTTGATTCAGCCGGCAATCAGGACGGGCTGCCGAACGGTTGGCAGGCCATGACCGGTGATGTGACCCGGGAAGACGATGTCGCCTCGGCAGTTGAGCAGACAAGGAGCACACTCGGCTCGGTCGATGTTATCGTTGCTAATGCCGGTGTCGTTCCGCCCTGGTCGGAGACCGAACACATGGATCTCGACGAATGGGACAAGGTATTTGCCGTCAATGTGCGCGGTGTTGCCGCGACGATCAAACACGCCGTGCCGGCCATGAAAGACACCGGTGGTTCAATCATTGTGATGGGTTCCCTCAATTCATGGCAGGCCCACCCGCGGCTTTGTCTCTACAGCGCCACCAAACACGCCGTTCTCGGCATTGTCCGCGCGGCAGCACTGGACCTGGGACGATACGGCATCCGCGTCAATGCCATCGGCCCCGGACCGATTGCCACCGACGCCCTGCGCTCCCGGGTCGAACGCCGGGCGGCAGAAGGCGGCGTGCCAGCCGACGAGGCGTTTGCCACAATGGCGTCCGGAACAGCGCTTGGCCGGATAGCGACCGAGACGGATGTGGCCAACACGGCGGTGTTCCTGGCAAGTGACCTTTCAAACGCGCAGTCCGGACTGCTTGTGCCGGTTGATTGCGGCATTGCGTGACGTTTCTTCAGGCAATTCCTATCAAAAGTCCCGGCGTTGGTGAACGAACCGGAAGTCCTGTTGCCGGGTTCCATGCTAGTTCGACGAATCAATCGAAAAACATTGGTGTATAAGTCAGCGCCTGATTGCCAGGGGTTCATTCGAACGTGCCAAAGAGACAATCAATGACCATTGAGCGGAATGAAATTATTGAAAACCGAATGCGTTTGAAGTCGCAGTTCGGGCCGTTCTTTACCGAAGTTGAACAAATTTTGTTCCGTCACGATCCAATTGGAATTGCATTTGTCGACGATGAGAATGTCCGGGACAACCCGGATGAGTATGCAACAGAAGTCGGAACAATTCTGCCGCGTCTGAAAACAGCCAAATCGGCTGCCGACGTTACAGACATCGTTTATGAGGAATTCACACGGTGGTTTGACGACGAAGAAACGTTAGGACCGAAAGCAAAATACAGAAGTTTGTCTGATGAGATTTGGCAGGTTTGGAAAAAGTATAGAGATGCACAATCTGAGTGACACGAATGGATTTGACCAGTTCCGTTTTTGGCACACGGGTCTTCCCTGTGACGACCTCACTGGTTCACCTTTGTTGCCGTAGAACCTAAACCTGCGCAAACATCAACCCTAGACCCGCAGCGACCGCCACCACCCGGACCAATGTGGCAGCAGGTGCGATGATGGCATAGGAAATGGCTGTCAGGGCCAGTGCGACTTTCACGAACGAAAATGAAGCGGCAAACGGTTGGTCGACGACCTCAAGCAGCGCCGGGTTGGCGATCATCGCCAGTGGAATGAGATAAAGTCCGATCCCCAGCGCCATGGCCGTGCCGGCCACTTTCAGCCAGTTTTCGTTGACCATTCCGGCGGCGATGAAGACCGCGCCGCAGACCGGTGGTGTGATGGTCGACAGGAGGGCAAACCAGAACACGAACAGGTGCGCCTGCAACGGCTCCAGCCCCTGCTGGATCAGGGCGGGACCGGCCACCGAGACACAAATCACATAAGCCGCCGTCGTCGGTACTTCCATGCCGAGGATCAGGCAGGCGACCGCTGTCAGCAACAATGACGGCCACAACATGCCACCTGAACCCGACAGGATCAGCGAGGTTATCTTGACGCCGAGGCCGGTAATCGACAGCACGCCAATGATCAGGGACGCACACAGGATGATCGAGGCGATCATGGCGACCTGGCGGCCTGCCACGGTGAAAGCCTTCTCGAGCCGTGCGACCGTCCGGGCTCCGTCATAGCTGAGTCTGCTATCCACAAGCAGGAGAACGCCGCCGGCAGCAATCGCCAGACAGGCGGCATACTGCGGCGTGAAGCCAGCCCCGAACATGCCCCAAATCAAAATGCTGAAAGGTACAAGAAAGAAGGCGGACGTGATCAGGACCCGGCGCGCGGAGGGTGTATCGTCCGGCGCGATCGCTCTTAACTCGTGGCGCCTCGAATAGGCGTTGATCCCGACCCAGACCGCCAGAAAATACAGCACGGCGGGCAGAAAGGCGGCAGCAACGATACCGGTATAGGGAACGCCCGTGAGCTCGACCATGACGAAGGCACCGGCGCCCATCAGAGGAGGCATGATCTGGCCGCCGGATGAAGCAACCGCCTCCACCGCCGCTGCAAGTTTCCTCGGATATCCCAAGCGGGTCATGGCGGGCAACGTGATGGCGCCGGTGGACGCGACATTTGCTGACGCCGATCCGGAAATCGATCCGAACAGCGCGGACGAAATGACCGATACTTTTGCCGCCCCGCCCTTGAGTCGGCCGGCGGCGGCGGCCGCGATGTTCATGAAACCCTGGCCCGCTTCACCGGAATTGAGCACCGCACCGAAGATCACGAAGATAGCCACGACACCGACGGAAACCCCCGTCAGGCTGCCCCACAACCCGCCTTCAGCAATCGTCAATGTTCCCAGAAAACTCCTGATCGGTGTGCCTGCGTGGCCGAACTCGCCAGGGATGTGCTGTCCCAGAAGTCCGTAGAGGAGTGCTGTAACGGCCACGGCCGGCAATGGCCATCCGATCGAACGGCGCGCGGCCTCGAGCACCACCACGATCAGGGATACAGCCAGGGCGACCTGGAAGTCGCCTTCCAGAAACCCGTACTGGTCAGCCAGCAGGTTCTGGTTCACGGCGATCCAAAGGCACCCCAGAATCCCGACTGCAGCGAGAACCGCACCGGAAATCCGCATGGGGCCGGTTTTTGCTGCAAACACGAGAACCCAGGGCAGGGCGAGCGCCATGTGCAGCGGCCTTGACACAAGATTGGGGATCAGGCCGGAAAAGATCAGGGCCAGATGAAACCCGACGCAGATCGCACCGAGGGTCGCCCACGTCCAGCGTTCCCCAATGCTCATGCGATCATGTCAGCCGGCGGTCTTTCGCTGTCCTCACATCTGTGCGTCGGTCAGCTCGATGCCGGCCTCCTTGTAATATTTTATGGCACCGGGATGGATCTTGCCCGTGATGTTACCCATCAGACCCTTGTCGACGCCGTTCCACCAGGCAGCGCCGGCACCCATTTTGGCCTTCTGCTCCCAGTACGTCTTGGTCAGCTGGTAGGCGGTTTCGTCATCCATCTGGGTCGTGGTGTAGGCGGCGACCGGCAGGGAGGTCGTGGCGATGTCGGCGTCCTGTCCGGCATACGTGCCTGCGGGGATGATCAACCTCGTGCGTTTTGTCTTGGCGATCTGGTCGTCTGACAGGGTCAGCACCTTGACGCCGGTACTGGCAGCCGCTTCGATGACATTTGGGGCAGGCCAGGAACCGGCCGTCACGAAGCCGTCGATCTGTCCGTTCTTGAGCGCCGCCACCGCGTTGGAAAGCTCGACTTCCGCCAGGGTCACCTTGCCTTCAAGCCCGAACAGCTTGAGTTACTTGGCCCCTTCGCGGGCGCCGAACGATCCCTTGCCGAGCAGGACCGTCTTGCCTTCGATACCGGCGAAATCCGTAATCCCGCTCTTGGATGACATCACGAAGTGCATGGTCAGTGAGGGGATCGGGAAAAGGGCGCGGATGGTGTCGAATTTCGGATCGGTCTTGCCCTTGAACATGGCCTTGCCGCCGCGCGCAAGTTTGACCAGAACCGGTGGTGTGGTGAACACGTAATCGCCACCGCGCGCCTTGGTTTCCATGACGTTCTGGACCGAACCCTGGCTCTCTTCCACCGTGACGATGATGCTGCCGCCTGACGCTGCTTTCATGGCTTCGGCGATCTGCACGCCCATCTGGTAGTACGACGAGGTCGATTTGGCGGACTTGTAGGTTACGCGGGTTTCGGCTTGCGCAGTTGACAGGCCGGCAATACAGACAGCAGCCGTCACGGCAAGGCCATTTGCGGATTTCCAAAGTGTAGCGAGCATAAATTCCTCCCATGGGCCGGCGGGTTTCATTGCGCCGATCATGAATAAATTTCAGTGAGATTTCAGGGCGAGAAGATGGAATATTACGAACCGAATGTCCAACCTAAAGGTTGCGCCAGAGCAGTACAGTTCTGCATACGGACATCCGGGTGACGAAACGAAGTGAGGACCATCATGAAGATCCGGTTGCTGTGCGAGAACGAGGCGAGCGATATGGTCTGGCTTGCGGAATGGGGTTTCTCAGCCTTCATCGAGTATCGGGGTGTCAATGTCCTGTTCGACACCGGCTTTTCGGATGTCTACCAGCGCAACGCGGAGCACGCCGGGCTCGATCTCGACACGGTTGATTTCCTGGCGATTTCCCATTTCCACCGCGATCATACGCGGGGGTTGAAGTTCCACAGCTTTGCCGACCGCAAGAAGATCATCCTGCACCCCAGGGTTCTGTCGGCGGTGCTGAAGACCAAGGACCGTCAGATCAGGCAGGATTACGCCGACATCCATGAAGTTCTGGAACGGGATTTTGACGTCGTGGCGTCAGAGAACAGTCTCGAGTTCACGCCCGGCGGCTTCTTTCTGGGCGAGATTCCGCGCGTCACAGAGTTCGAACCGGGCAGCTTCGAAGGCGACCCGATGATCGACGATACGGCACTTGCCTTTCGCACCGACAAGGGCGCCGTCGTCGTTTCCGGTTGCTCCCATGCCGGCATCTGCAACATCTGCGAACATGCCAAGACCGTTACCGGCCAGGACCTTCACGCCGTGATTGGCGGCTTTCATTTGCTTGCCAGCGAAAACCCGCCGGTGGATGACACCATCGCCTATTTCGAGAGTGAGCGGCCGGCCGTGCTCCTGCCCATGCACTGCGTCGACTTCCAGGCCTTGGTGAAATTTCATAATGTCTTTGGCTCACCGAAATATGGTGCGGGCGATGTGATCGAGTTGTAAGGGGTAAACCAAAGTGGACAGTTCGATCACCGCCGTTCGATATTGCCGCTGCGCAGCGGCACACCAAACTCGCGGTGGCAGATATCGGCCAGCAGGGCGATACCTTCCGAGATGTTTTCAACGCTCGGATGTCCGAAGCACAGTCGCATCCGGTGGCGGTTGTTGTCGCCGTAGACAGTCCATTCTGGACCGGGGTTAATCGCCACGCCTTCCTTTTCAGCGATTGCGGCAAGGCGTTGGGTGTCGACGTTTTCCGGCAGGGTCACCCAGATGTAAATTCCTCCGATTGGGGCTGCAAATTCAGCCGCCGAACCGAAATGTTCGTTCAGGGATTCGACAACAGCGTCCGATTTCGCCTTCAGCATCGGCAGCAAGCGGTCCACGTGGGCATCGAAATGTCCGGGCAGGTATTCTGCCAGCACCATCTGTTCCAGCGCACCGCTTCCGGCATCGTTCTTCAGGGGCAGGACATGTTTCATGATGTTCCACGGCGCCACGAGATAACCCACACGCAGGGCAGGGGCGATGGTCTTGGAAAAGGTGCCGCAATAGATTACACGGCCGTCGGTGTCGAGGGCATGGATCGCCGGCGGGCGTGTTCCTGACCAGATGAGATCGGCATAACAGTCGTCTTCAAAGACCGGTACATCGAAGTCGCGGGCGATACCAAGCAACTCCATTCGCCTGCCGCGACTCATGATCGTGCCCGTCGGGTTCTGGATTGTGGGGATGGTATAGATATATTTCGCGCGGCGGCCTTGGGCTTTGAGGTCGCGAAGAACCTCGGCCAGATGGTCCATGCGCATGCCGCCGTCGTCGAGCTCGACGCCGACGTAATCGACACCACGCCGGTCAAGGCGGCTCAGGGCGCCCGAATAGTTGGCCGCTTCCAGCACGACCACATCGCCGGCGTTCAACAGCAGGTCGTTGACCAAATCCATCGCCTGCAGTGAGCCGGTGGTGACCAGCACGTCATCGGCCGTGGCAGTCATGCCGGTACGGCGTTTCAGGTTGCCGGCAATGAATTCGCGCAAAGGGAGGTATCCCTGTGGGCCACTGTCCATGTCGTATTTGGCCATGGCGTGGCCCTGTGACCGCAGCACCTTGTCGAGGGCTGCGGCCAGGGCATCGACGGGCACGGTCTGCTCGTCGATGTTGCCACCGACAAAATGGTAGGGCGGAAAACCCTCCCACCGGCTGGCGGAACCTTCAGCTCTTGCGCTAAGCACATCGGAAATGTCGAATGTCAAACCGGCGTCCCCCAAAGTCGTTCGTTGTTGCTGTGGGGCTCAGCATATACTTGCGATGCCGTTTGCCGGCAAGGAAACTCAGGATATGCTGTCAATCTTCCTGCGGCGACCCCATAAGTCGCCCGCAAACTGGCCCTAACCAAGCAGCATCCACAGAGCCACACAACCAAGCACGCCTCCAAACAGGGCGTTCAGTTTCCTGGCGTCCGCATCCCTGCGAAACGCCGAAGCCAGCCGGTCGCCAGCCCAAGCCCAGAGCGAAAACGCCAGCAGGTTGTTAACGGTGAACACTGTGGTGATCCAGAGCACCAGGCCAAAGCGCGCGGCCTCGCCGGTGATCGCTCCGGTA
Source organism: Hyphomicrobiales bacterium (assembly GCA_021775835.1). Next base: position 33,343 of record JAJFHC010000246.1, read on the forward strand.
TTGGTGAACTGTGTGAACATCAAGGCGATGATGACATAGGCCTTGGGATTGAGAACCAGAAGGATCACGCCGTCCATGAATCGGACGTGTCTGGTCTTCGCTTCTTCCCCGATGGTCCCCGCCCGCAGCAGGCACCATGCAAGATAGAACACATAAGCGCTGCCGACATACTTGATTGTCGTCAGGAAGGTCGGAAACTGTGTGGCGATCCAGCCGAAGCCCAGGCCGATGGCAAGCGTCACGACCCAGGTCGCCAGGTGGTAGCCGGCATTAGCACCGATCGTCTTGGCAAATCCGAAACGCGCACCGTTTGCCGCAAAAAACATGTTGCCTGGGCCGGGACTGTAAGCCAGCGGCATCAGGAACAGGACGAGTTTCAAGGTGAGCTCTGTCATGACGAACCGATTGCCAGTCCCGGCCGGCGACGGCCACCCGAATCTTGTGGATGTCAGCATGCACCTGCGCTGTTACAAGAGAACTGCGTTACGGCAACAGGAGTGACCGCCATGCAGGATGACGAGCTGTGTTACATGAGCGCGACTGAACTCTTGGTTCGATTCAAGACACGCGAACTGTCGCCCGTCGATCTTCTGGAGCGATTGATCGCCCGGATTGAGGCGGTTAATCCTGTCGTCAATGCCCTGACTGACCGATATTTCGACGAAGCCCGTGCCAAGGCCCGCGAGGCGGAGGCACGTTACAGCGGCAACGAACCGCCGCCGCGGCCCCTCGAAGGAGTGCCGGTAGCGGTCAAGGACGCCCAACGGGTCGCCGGCAAGCGCACGACGCACGGTTCCCTGATTTTCGAGCACCATGTGGACGATCACTCCGATCCGATGATCGAGCGCCTGGAGGCTGCCGGTGCCATCATCCATATCCGGACCACGACGCCTGAATTCTGTTTGTCCGGTACGTGCCGGACCAGGCTTTGGGGCAACACGCTCAATCCGTTCAACCGGGAGTTTGGCCCCGGCGGATCCTCCGGTGGCACCGGAGTGGCTCTTGCCGCCGGTTTCACGCCGCTGGCGACCGGCACGGACATTGGCGGTTCGATCCGGATACCGGCTGCGTGCTGCGGTGTGATCGGATTCAAACCACCCCATGGCCGCAACCCCGATGGACCGCCGGCAAACTTCGACCGCTACAACCATTGCGGTCCTCTCACGCGCACGGTTCGCGACGCAGCGCTCGTGCAGAACATCATATCGGGCGCCCATCCCAGGGATCATGATTCCCTGCGCGATACCGTGACCATTCCTCCCGACCTGCCATCGGGCAGGGGGTTGAAGGTCGCCTGGTCCATGGACCTGGGGTATAAACAGGTCGACGAGGATGTCCGTGCAAATACCGCGCAGGCCCTGGAGGTCTTTCGGCAGATGGGCGCCGAGGTTCACGAGGTCGACCTGGGCTGGTCGGCAAAGTGCGATGATGCCGCCATCCATTGGTACAACACCATGCATTTTGGTCGCCAGACGCTCTGGCATGCCCGCGACAACGCCGATCTGATGACGGACTATGCGCTGGCGACGGCCGAAGCCTTGAAACAGTCGACGATGGACGATGTCGCCCGTTCCTGGGAAGTGCAACATGAGATGTACCAGTCCTTCGGTACAATCATGGAAGATCATGATGTTCTGGTCTGCCCGACAAATGCCGTCCCCGCTCTCAGGGCCGATCATGACCCTGCCGATCCGGACTTCAGGGTCAACGGCGTTGTCGTCGACCCGGAGTTTGGCTGGGGGATGACGCACCAGTTCAACATGCTGCATTACTGTCCGGTCATGGCCGTGCCGTCAGGTTTTGCCGGCAATGGCGTGCCCACAGGTATTCAGATTGTCGGGCGAACTTTTGATGACCTGACGGTATTTAGCGCCGCCCAGGCCTATGAAACCGCGGTGGGGGGATGGTTTCAGACAGAAGCCACCCGGCCGGTGTATTAGGCCAAGCGCACGAGCCGAACGAGAACCATCGAACGTCTCCTCCACAGCGTTGGCAGCGCAGTTGCGTTTTGGTCGAAAATCAGCGACCGTTCATACGAATTCGTTCAAAATCGGGCCACGTTTGGACTCCTCATGAGCAACAGCAATGATGAAACCGGGACGCAAGATCGTTCAAACGCGTCGAGCACGGCCACGGGCTTTGTCGAGAAATTCCTGCCGCTCATCAAGAGTCTGCTGCTCAGCGCTGGCGTGGCAACCGCCGTGGTTGCCGGGTTTTTCAGCTTCAATGAAACCACGTTCAAGGCGGATCACGGCCGCCAGACACAGCTCATTCTGAAGCTATTCGAGTATGACGACCGGAAAGATTCACAGCGCGTGAATCCCATAAGGACGCTGCACGAACTGGCGGTGCTGGATAATGATCAGAGAAAGAACTGGGCCAAGCACACCAGGGAGAACATAAGCGCCCTGCCGAGGTTTTATTTCAGCGGTTACATATGGAGTATCTTTTATCCTCATGTCCGCGCGATAAAGGAAGCCTACACCAAACTTGGATATTACGACGGCGAGATCGACGACAATGTCGACGGGGCCTTTGTGCATGCCACGCTGAAGCTGCAGGAAAGCACCTGCGCAGGCACGGGCGGCAGAAGGGCGTGCAGCCATACGGTCGATGGCATCTTTGGACGGGGCACATTGTTGCTGCTTACGGCACAGGCGGCAAAGCAGAACTACACGGTTGATCTCAGCAAGTTCCAGAAGAAAAAATAGCAGACAACGAACCAGCTTCTTTCGACGGGCTCGTGTCCGCGCTTCGGTGTGCCGTACACGGAAGGTACCAAACAGATAAGGAGAATGCCCAAATGGCTGCACGCCCAACGAACTTTCTTATTGTACAGGCCGACCAGCTGACAGCCCGGGCGCTTAAGGCCTATGGCAACACCATCGTGAAGACGCCGAATCTGGACAAGGTCGTCGAAAACGGTACGGTTTTTGAGAACTCCTACTGCAACTATCCTCTCTGCGGACCGTCACGGGCGTCCATGATGTCGGGCCTGTTGCCCTTCGAGGGGGCGTTCTACGACAACGGCACCGAGTTTAGCTCGACCATCCCCAGTTTCGCCCACTACCTGCGCGCGCTTGGTTATCAGACCTGTCTGTCGGGAAAGATGCACTTCATTGGCCCGGACCAGCTCCATGGCTTCGAAGAACGGCTGACCACCGACATCTACCCGTCGGATTTCAACTGGGCCGCCAACTGGACGCTGGATGACGAGGATACTGTTGCCGACCGGTTGTTGGCGGCCGCCGGGGAAGTCAACGGAATCAAGCACTCCGGTGTTTACGAGCGCACGGTCCAGCTCGATTACGATGACGAGGTCTGTTTCAAGGCGGTTCGCAAGATCCACGACTTTGCCCGTTCCGACGACAAAAGGCCTTTCTGTCTGGTCGCTTCCTTTACCCATCCACATGATCCGTTCGCTGTCCCCCGGGAATACTGGGACCGCTACGATCACGATGAGATCGACATGCCTCATATTCCGCAGGGGCCAAGAGAAGAGCTCGATGCTCACTCCCGCCGGCTGTTTGATCACATCGGAGTCGAGCAGGCGGCGATGTCTCCGGAGGAGGTTCGGATTGCCCGCCACGCCTACTACGGGGCGATCAGCTATATCGACGATCAGTTGGGCAAACTGGTTGCCGCACTCGACGTCGCAGGCGTTGCCGATAACACGGCAATCGTCTTTATCTCCGATCATGGCGAGGCACTCGGGGAACGCGGGCTTTGGTTCAAGCGGTCCTTCTTCGATGTGGCGCTGCGTGTGCCGATGATCGTGTCGGTGCCGGGTGTCAATCAGCAGGCACGTTCCACCCGCAACGTATCGCTGGTCGATCTCATGCCGACACTGGTCGATCTGGCTGACCCGGACAACGGGCTGGCAACGATACAGGCCCGCCACTCCGGGAGCAGTCTTGTCCCGCTGATCGAGGGCCGGGATCTTGAGCGGCCCGATGTTGTCTATTGCGAAATGGCTGGAGACGGCCTGACCGCTCCGGCGGTGGCGATCATCGAAGGGCCTCTCAAGTACATCCACTGCGAGACCGATCCGGTACTTTTGTTTGACCGCAGTGTCGATCCTCACGAATGCGACAACCTGTCCGGCAGTTCAGAGTACGCCGAAGTGGAGGCTAGACTGTCGGGAATGGTCGCCGCGACGTGGGATTTGACGAAAGTTAAAGACGAAGTTCTGGAATGCCAGCGCCGTCGGCGGATCGTCGAAAGCGCTCACGTTCAGGGAAAAACGCCGTCCTGGGACTATGACGTCAACATTGCCGGCCGTGACCAGTATTTCCGAGCGCTTCCTGTAAACCCGAGCGCTTCAAACTATGCCAGCGACTTCCACGTACGCCTGCGCCCGGATACCCAGGAGCCAAACAAGAAGCTGTTTCCCTGAAGCCTGCAGCACCTACGGCGATCCATCCGGCGCACGCTTCGTCATTGCGGTGAAAAGCGCAATCCGTGGGAGATTGAAGAGTCCGCGTGTCAGCCGATCAGCTTCCGCTGCCAACGATCCGGTTGGTCAGCGTACCGACGCCTTCAATCGTCACCGAAACCACGTCACCGTGTTCCAGGGCTTTCGTGCGCCCCGGTGTACCCATGAAGATCATGTCACCGGGCAGAAGCGTGAAATAACGGCTCAGGTAGCTCACCACCTTGGCGGGCTTGTGGATCATGTTGCGGGTGTTTTCCTGCTGAACCGTTTTGCCATTCAGCTGTGTGGTCAGGAGCAGGTTGTTGGGGTCCAGCCCGGTCACCACGGCAGGTCCTACGGGCCCGAATCCGTCCGTGGCCTTCGCCCGCATCCACTGCAGGTCACTGCCCTGCCAGTAACGTTCGGTCAGGTCATTACCCGCTGTTACTCCAAAAATGTACGACATCGCCTCTTCGCGCGGGACATTCCTGGCCCGCTTTCCGATCACCAGAACCAGTTCGCCTTCGAAATGCACGTTGTTGGAATCTGACGGCAAGCTTACGTCCGAACCGCTTCCTGTCAGGGACGTGGGCAGTTTCAGGAACATCGGCGGTGGCGCCTTCGACGAGGACGACAGGTGGCTTGCGAAATTCATGCCGACCGCAAAGACCTTGCTGGCATTCGCCGGTGGCAGCAGCTGTACCAGATCCAGGGCGATCCGCCGGCCCGTGGCCTTTCTGGCACCGAACAGGTTTCCGGACTGTTCGACGATCATTGCGCCGTCGAGGACACCGAAATGGACCTCTCCACCGTGCTGGTAGCGCACAAGTTTCTCGGTTTCGGCCGCCTGCACAGAGACAATGGAGGGGGAAGACGCGAACAGAAACAGGGCTGTCAGGGCGTATCGGATCATGAAGGAGCCTCGTCAGGGGTAATCACTTTTGCTTTGGCAGATGTTAGCCGAGGGCGGCGGGCAATTCTGTCATGATTGCCCGGCGCCCTCGGAAGGCGTTGATGTCAGTCGGCTGCAAAACACATGAACAGGCCGGCACCGCCGGTTTTCGTCAGCGCATCCTGGCCGCAGCCGCGAGAGCCGTGAGCCGAGTTCCATGACGTGTTGCCGCCGCCGTGACGGTCATGATGGCCGACTTGTGCGCTACCGTCGCCATTGCTCGTCCAGTTTGAGCAAGTGTGATCCTTGTCGTCGGGAAAGTAAGCCGTGCCGTCGGCCATGGTGCCGGTAAGAATGTCGTGTTCGTTTGGTTTGTCGCCACGTCCTTTCACCCGCTTACCGTTCTCGTCGACGGCCGTGCGCAAGATAATGTTGGGATTGAGGTGCAGCTGGTCCAGGTCAACGGCAATCAGTTCCCCGTTTGCATTATACCAGGGTCCTTCGCCGATACGGTTGCGCGCGGAGATGCCGCGTTTGCCGTCGGCCTCCGTGCTCAGGTAGGCCCGCCATGTGCGACCGGTCGAGCCAGCGGCACCAGCAAGTTTCGCGCAATAGGCGTCGGCCCCGTCCAGTCCTCCAAGGTTGGCGCCGTCCCCCATGCCGACGCTTGTGATGAAGAAACCCATCTTGGCGTCAGCGGCAAGGCTTGCAGTGGCCGGGATGACAAGCAACGACAGGGCGACAGCGGTGCTCTTAAGCAAATTCATGGCGCATTCCTATTTTCAGTTGTTCGGTTGTCGGGGGCCGCCGAAAATTATCGGCGGCATGTTGGCGACGGTTACGAATACGTGAATTGCAACGATCGGGAAATGCAGGCGAACTCTTGGTTTCGCGAATGCCGTTGATGCAAATTGTCTCGCGCTTCGGGGTTTTGGAAGACCGCCTTCTTTCAACGGTTTACAATGGTATAACCGTTCAAGAAGCATGAATGAATTGCTTGAAGCGGATCTGATCCATGGTTTTTCACAAGGAAGCGCTGTATCTGCTGGCCATCACCGGTCTTGCGGCCATGCTCGTCGCGGCGTCCAATGTGGGGCCGACTGATGGAACATCCATCGCCATGGTGTACCTCTACTGGCTGGTTCGCCTGCTGATCGGTGCGCTCCTGTTTGTCGGTATCCGCGAACTGATCGAAAAGGCCTCGCCGGACAAGGCCCCCATGATTGTCACGACCGGGCTGGCAATCGTTCTGAGCCTTGCACCCTTCACCCTGGCGATTACCGCCTTCGACATTGTACTGGGATTTCCCGAACTCGGGCTTGAATCAGGATCCCAGGGAAATGACACCAGGATTTCCGAGTTTGCCTTCGAGTTGGTGTATCAGTTCGACAACCACGTGGCCTTGTGTCTGCTGCTGGCGCTGCCCAGAGTGATGGTAAAATACCGACCTGTTGCAACTTCCACCTCTACCACGCTTCCTGATGATGTCCGTCCGGTAGGCTTCCTGGATACTCTCGATCCACCGCTTGAAGGCGATATTATCTGGGCGGAGGCTCAGGAGCATTATGTCCGGCTTTCAACCACGGAAGAAAACCGGATGGTGCTTCATCGTTTCGCCGACATTCTGCGCGATTTGCCCGAAGAGGCCGGTATCCGGGTACACAGATCACACTGGGTCTCCTTTTCGGCGATTGCGGATGTTCACAGGGATGGTTCCAAACTGCAGCTAAAGCTCTGCAATGGCGAAACCGTTCCCGTCAGCCGTACTTACAAACGCGATGTTGAAACAGCTCTGGAAGACAAAACGCCGGCGACATGAAATGTAACATCGATCCCAATCGCGTAGATCATGCAACGGACACGTCTGCCTTCGTTCCAATCTCAAGTCCAAGCGACAGGTTAGTAATGTGACCCTGGAATTAGATTAATTTTGCAGGATGTGGAACAATGAATTGAGAGTTTTGGAATTTGTTGTCATGATTGAAAGTTAATAAGGAATAGAATTCTGAAATCGTTGAATATACACTTCTGATAGAAAAGAGAATATTTAAGATGGCCATCCGGTTTAGTAATAGAAAAACTCAACGCTTCTATTTTCAGGATAGTGGTGATGAAAAGAGTTATGTCATTATTTATGGTGACAAGGTGGACTTCAAGCCCGGACCTTCCTTCAAGGGGGCGGGATATTCCAAAGTGAAATACCGGGGCCGTACCGGGGCCATCAAACACTACAATCTTGGCGGTGGTGTACATGGTGCCGACGTCAGAAAGAAACGTGCTCTCGAAATGTATTTTTTGGATGTCGGTCAGGGTGATGCGGCATTCGTGGTGACACCGAACGATACCAAGATTCTGGTGGATGGCGGCGTCAGGCGGACGACAACTGCTGAGTTCCTGATCTGGAAATACCGGCTCGACAAGACGGCCAATCGGCTGACGATCAATCATCTCTTTCTGAGCCATGCGGATGCCGACCATGTCAAAGGCCTGATACCAATTCTCAAGCACCCCCGCATTACCGTGCAACACATCTGGCACAATGGCATCGGACTCTACGATTCCGGTTTCAACAAGTCCCTCGGCAATGTCAGCGGCGGTATTCTGAAAACCGTACACTCCTCATTGGCGGACCTCGATGGTGCGGATCTCACCCAGACTTTCGAGAAATGGACCGACGCCGTCCGCAAAAGCGGTGCCAGCTATCAGGCTCTCCATCGGGGCTCAGGCACGCTGGATATCGGTGATCCGGATATCCGACTGGAGGTGACAGGACCGCAACGGGAAGCCGATGGCGCGCTGAAGTGGTTCCATGACAAGTCACACACGATCAATGGTCACTCGCTCACCTTCCGTCTCGTTCATGATCACGTACGTATCCTGTTTTCCGGTGACATGAACATTGACGGCGCCAAGCATATTCTGGCTCAACCGGGCGCCGCCCTTGGTCTTGATTCCCATGTGCTCAAATCACCCCACCATGGCAGCCACGAGTTCCATCAGCCGTTCCTGAATGCAGTGCAGCCCGTGGTCACCGTGGTGTCGTCTGGAGACTCCCCTGATCACGGTCATCCGCGTGCATCCTTCCTGGGCGGTATCGGGCAGGCGGGAAGAGGCGAACAACATCTCATTTTCTCCACAGAGATAGCCGCGACGTTCACCGAAGCCGGCGAGTCCGAAACGCCTGTGACCATTGTGCCCGAAGACATGGATCCAGACGGGATGTTCGCTACAACACTGCTCAATTCCCAGGCACGCCAGCGGTTCAAAAAAGTATTACCGGGAATTATCAACGTCAGGTCCAACGGCCGTGAGATTTACGCAGCACGCCGCGTGACGGCCTCCTATCAGTGGGAATCATACGAACCGATAGATGTCACAGAGCTGCCGTAGATTTTGCCATCAGGACGGCACGTCATTGCAGAAGCGCGCCAACGGTATCAGCCCGATGGGATTGTCGAACCACCGTCCAGGGCAATCACGGCGCCTGTCATGAACCGTGCCTTTTCCGAAGCCACAAAGACAACTGTCTCGGCGATCTCGTCGGGCAGGGCGAGCCGGTTCAGGGGAAGCCGCGCGGCATACTTGGCAAGCCCGGTCTCCAGATCCTCCCCCGATTGAAGCACAGATCCTTCGAGCATTTCGGTGCGCACGGGCCCCGGGGCGATTGCGACCACTCGAACGCCACGGCCGGCCAAGGCCAGGGCGAGGCTGCCGTTGAGGTGGAGGAGGGCCGCTTTGGTGACGCCGTAGAGGATGGATTCAGGGTTGGCGAGACGGCCCATTTCGGACGCCATGTTTATGATGACGCCGCCTTGTCCCATGAATTCCGCTGCGGTCTGTGCTGCAAAGAATGGGGCCAGCAGGTTGACGTCAAGCATCTGGCGCCAGTCATCCAGAGTTGCGTTGTCAAGATTGCGGCGCAAGGCAATGGCGGCATTGTTGACCACCACATCGAGGCCTCCGAGGGTATTCGCTGCCGCTTTGACGGCGCGGCCTGCGGCCTCGGGATCGCCGAAGTCAGCTTCTATGAATTCGGCTTGTTTCCCGGTGGCGCCGATGGCCTTGATGACAGTTTCCGCCGCACATCTGTCGCGACCGACAATGGCAACATGGGCGCCGGCTTGCGACGCCTTGCGGGCGATGGCCGCCCCTATGCCGTGCGTGCCGCCGGTGACGACTACCCGTTTTCCGTCAAGCAGGGCGCCCACGAGGCAACTACTCAGCGGCAGCCTGGTGCGGATCGAGTTCGGCCATCAGGGCATCGAGGTCGTCGATGATCGCCAAAATCCGGTCGCGGCGTTCGATGCCGTCTGCGCCCAGATCGGCAAACTGGGTCAGGGGCTTGCGGACGTCGCCGACGGAAAATCCTGCTCTTGCCGCACACAGTGCCTTGGAGTAACACTGGTGTCCGTAGGTCGGATGTCCTTCCGCGATAATGCGATCGAACTTGTGAATCAGGTGTTCGATCTTCTTTGCGTCTTCAGTGCGCCCTTCAACCATAAAATCGCAGATTTTGTGGGACGCGCGCGGGATGTAGTTGCCGTAAGGGTTTACGTATCCGACGGCACCCAGCAGGTAGGACTGCACCACGCGTTCGCCGGCGAACACGTTCATGACGCCGTCGGTGGCTTCCACGATCTCGAACACGCGTGCCACATCCATGCTGGCTTCCTTGATGTAGCGGATCTGTTCGAACGCCTTGGTCAACCGGGCAACCAAAGTCACCGGCATGTCCACATTGGACGTGAATGGGTTGTTGTAGAGCATGATCGGGATCGACACTTCCTCGCAGATAGCGCGGTAATAGTTGAAGATCTCGTCTTCGGTGGGCGTGTAGTAGTAGGGCGGGATGATCATCAGCCCGTCTGCGCCCATTTCCTCCGCCTCGCGGCTGTAGCGCACGGCATTGGGGGTGTAGGCGTTCATGGAGCCGACCATGACGTCCATGCGCCCGGCCACGTGTTTGACCGTGGTCTCAACGTAGAGTTGGCGTTCCTCGTCTGAGACGGTCAGGAACTCCCCGGTCGTGCCCAGTATGATGATGCCGGGCACACCTTCGGCAACCTGCCAGTCGAGGAACTTTTTCAGGGCATCCACGTCGATGGCCGAGCCATCCTGCGTGAACGGGGTAACGGATACAGTGTAACTGCCGCGAAATTCTTTGGTCATAGCGTCGTCCTGTCGGTTTTGTCGTTGCAGGCTTCAGGCATTTGCGCGCGGTTGCCATCCACAGTCGGCGAGGATGTCGTGACTCGCTGCAATGTCGCCCTCGGGATCCGCACCCGGTTGCAGGGCATCGGTGATGATTTCCAGAACCGTGACGCCCGTATAGCCGATTTCGTTCAGGGCAGCAGCGGTCGGGCCCGGTTCAACAATGCCGGTTCCAAGCTTTTCGTGCTTGAAGTCGTCATAACCCGAATCCGAAATGTGCACATTCCCGACGAGATCGCCCAGAAGCCGGATGGCGCCGGGCACATCTTCCTTGATAAAGGCGGAATTGCAGACGTCGAAATTGACCCCGACATCGCCATCGACCATGCCGCAAACCCGCTTCATGTCCTCGGCCGTCGGCAAAAAGGTGAAGGGCACGTTTTCCAGAAGAATACCGACACCGGTTTCCTTCGCATGGCCAACAATTTCGTTGGCGCCTTCCACGAACCAGTCGAGCATCCACTTGTCCGGTGGATTGATCAGCGAATTGACCGGACCTGGAATGCAGACCACGTAGGGGCACGACCATTCCGCTGCCAGGTCGATGGCCTCGCGATACCGGTCAATCGTATACTGGCGCATCAGGCGATCAACGGAATTGGGATTGTTGTCCAGAAGCGGATAACAGAACGAGGAGATTTTCATGCCCCGGTCATCCATCTTCTGCTTCCACTCCTTGCGGGTGGATGCGGAGAGTTCCGCCGGCCAGCAATGAGGCGGAAAGATCATCATCTCGATAATGTCATAACCCTGATCGTTGAGGTGCAGGGCCGCATCGACACCGGAATGAGAATAAAGAAACGGAAATGTGCTTGCTGCAACAGGCAATACGCTGGTCATATCTAACGACGCTCCCTGACTTTGTGTTATCGCTGGAGGAGGAACGATTGAACCCTCAAAATTCGAACGAAAGTTACCATAGCGAACAGATATGTGTAAACCAGTGAGGGGTCGGTTACTCAGAGCGAAAGTCCCATGACACTCGACGTTGCAATAATCGGAGGCGGTCTGGCGGGGTGTGCCACCGCCTATTATCTCGCCCGCGAGGGGATCGGCGTCTGCCTGTTCGAACGCCACGATCTCAGCACACGGGCCTCGGGCGCCAACGCCGGGTCGATTCATCTTCAGATCCCCCACGAAACATTCGTGACCGAAGGCGAGGAGTGGGCGGCCTACTTTGGTCCGACACTACCTTTGATGGCAGAGTCGATTGGACTTTGGTCCGGTCTGTCCGGTGAGTTGGAAACCGATCTCGAATTCGCCCAGCCGGGCGGGCTGCTTGTGGCCGAAAACGAACAGCAACTGGCGGACATCGAACGCAAGATGGCGGTAGAACGCGCGTTCGGCGTGCCGGTCGATTTCATAGATCGCGACGGTCTGCGCCGCATGGCCCCTTATGTTTCCAATGCCATGATCGGAGGGGCGTATTGTCCGCTCGAAGGCAAGGCCAATCCGCTTGTCACCACCTTTGCCTTTGCCCGCGCCGCAAGAAAATCTGGCACGGAAATCCGCATCGGAGCGGGGGTGTCGGCGATCAATACTGAAGACAAAGGCTACCGAATTGAGTGTGATGGCGACAGCATTATTGCCCGTCATGTTGTAAACGCGGCAGGCGTGGAGGTGCAACGCATTGCCGCCATGGTCGGCATCGATCTGAACATTGAAGCCTGGCCGCTGCAGGTAACCGTGACCGCCCCGGTTGCTCCGGTCGTTGAACATCTGGTCTATTCGGCGGGTGAAAAGCTGACTCTCAAACAGACCAGGGCGGGTGCGTTTCTCATTGGCGGCGGTTGGCCATCGCGCCAGAATGACAAAGATGGTCGCTTGGACGTCGATCCGGATTCGGTTCATCAGAACCTTGGCGTCGCTGCCCGGGTGGTGCCGGCTGTTGCCGGTGCCCAGGTGGTGCGCACATGGCCTGCCGTGGTGAATGGTACAGCCGACTGGCGTCCGATTCTGGGCGATACACCGGAAAGGCCTGGATTCCATACAGCATTCTTCCCCTGGATGGGATTTACCGCCGGCCCGGTCGTTGGGCGCATCACCGCGGATCTGATCTTGGGGAGGCGTGGACGCGAGGACATTTCCGCATTTTCAACTGCTCGTAACGCCGCTTCCTGCGGCTGATGTCCTGCAGGCGCCCACTAACCTATTGACTAAAACGCCCTCATATCCGAACATTTGTTCGCGGAGACGGGGATAACCATAAGCCTGCCGGTCTCCCGCGGGGCACTTTAAACCGCCCACCAGGCATGAGAGACAGGCATAGAAAGGGAGACTTCCCAATGTTTCGTGACTTCATCCGCCGGTTGTCCGCCGGCATACTCGCGATTGTCGCCATTACCGCACTTGGCAGCGTAGCGCACGCCAAGTCGCTGGACGGCATTCTTAAAGACGGCGTTATCCGAATCGGAATCAACCCCAACTTTCCACCCATGAGTTCGCGTAATGCGAGTGGTGAGTGGGAAGGCTTTGACATCGATGTCGGCAACAAGATCGCCGAGACGCTCAAGGTAAAAGTGGAATGGGTGCCGACCGAAACCAAGGACCGCGTACCGTTCCTTGTCGCCGACACCATCGATCTTTCGCTGGGAGCCCTCACACGCAATACCGAGCGAGCCAAGCTGATCGAGTACACCGTGCCGCTGCACACAGAAACCCTTGCCGTGCTGACCACCGAGAAGACCAAGGGTCAGATGTGGAAGGATCTCGACAGCAGCGATATCACGATAGCCAACATCCGCAGTTCCTGGGTGATCGACTGGCAGAAGGAAAACATGTCGAAAGCCAAGCAGGAAGTCGTCGATACGATTCCTGACGTGGTCCGGCTTGTGGCCCAGGGCCGTGCCGACGCGATCGTGGAAAACATCGACTTCTTCATGGCGCATACCAAGAACCACAAGAACGTCAAGTGGCGGGTGTTGCCGGATCCGATCTTCACCGGATATTGCGGAATCGGTGTGGCCAAAGGCAACTATGGCCTGCGCGACGTCTTGAACATCATGCTCTACAGCCTGCATTCCTCGAATGGGGTCAACGACCTCTGGGAAAAATGGTACGGAGCGCCGATGCTTGTGAAAGTCGTACCCAACCCGTACTTCTAAGCACCAGCAATTCCAGCAGGACGGGCACCATTGTTTGGTGCCCGTCTTGTTTCGGGCCATAATACCCCTCGGGCAAGAGCATCCTTCGGGCAATGATTGATCGGTCGCAGTCGAGATGAACTACACCTTTCAGTGGGGCGTCGCCATGGCGCACTTGCCGGGACTGCTTGAGGGCGCCAAGCTGACACTCGTTCTGGGGGTTCTGACCTTCTGGGGCGGAGCGTTGCTGGGCCTGTTCCTGGCCTCGATGAAAACCTTTGGTGGACCGATACTGAGCCGGCTTGCCAATGCCTACGTGATTTTTTTCACCAATACACCGGCGCTTGTCCAGATCTGGTTTCTCTACTTCGGACTGCCCGATGTGGGCATCGTCTGGGACAAACATGTCTGCATGATCATCGGCTTGACGCTCAATGCCAGCGCCTATCTCACGGAAATCATTCGGGCGGGTTTCATATCGGTGCGGCGAAACGAACTTGAAGCCGCCGAAGTTTTGGGCTTCTCCCGGATCCAGCAGATCTGGCTCGTCATCGTCCCGCACATTGCCAAGACGATTTACCCGGCCCTTGCCAATTTCTTCATCGTTATTCTGGTGATGGGCACGTCGATCGGCTCGATTGTCGGAGTCCAGGAACTGACAAGTCAGGCCAAGGATCTGGCAACTGTCGACTACCGCTATATTGAAACCTTCACCATTGCCGCAGGCATCTATGTGGTGCTGACCTTCATCGCCAGCGTGTCGCTCGCGCTCGTTGGCCGCTGGGCGTTTCGCGTCAAAGCCAAGATATTCTGATTGGGCAGGGAAGCATGCTTGAACGTCTGGCCGACGAGATCCCGAGATTTTTCTCGCTGCAGAACATGGTACTGCTGATGGAAGCCATGGGGATCACGATCGCCATGACCCTGATTGGTTGCGTGTTGGGATTTCTGTTCGCCTTCCTGATCGCCTTCACCCGTCAGACACCGGGCATTGTGGCGTTTCCCCTGCGCGCCGCCGCAATCCTTTTCGTCGAGGTTTTCCGGCGCATTCCGTTCCTGGTCGTCCTGTTTCTGGTGCTGTTCGTTATTCAGGCGATCGTCCAGGGAACGTCCCTGTTCGCGGTCGCCGTCATCGCCATTTGCATCTATTCCACAGCCTACATCGCCGATATCATCCGGGGCGGCTTTGAATCCGTGCCGCGCCAGCAGATCGAGGCGGCTCGAGTGATGAACTTCAGCCGTTTGCAGATCCTGCGTTACGTCATTGTCCCCCTGTCATGGCCTGTCATCCTGCCGCCGGCGGTGGTCTTCATGGTTGGCTTCATCAAGGATACATCGCTCGTCAGCCAGATCGGTGTCTTCGAACTCACCTTTCGAGCGCGCGAACTGAACAACATGGGATTCTCCGGCATACTTGTCTTCGGAACAATTGCCCTTCTCTATTTTGCCCTGTCCTATCCCTTGAGTGTGCTTGGTCAGCGGCTCGAAAAACGCCTTTCGGAGAAACGCCGTGCACCATCTCGAAGTTGACAACGTTACGGCCAGTTACGGCAAGGTTCAGGTGCTCAATGGAGTCGACCTTACCCTTGGCAAAGGCGAGGTCGTGGCCCTGATCGGACCGTCCGGTTCCGGCAAATCGACCATACTGCGCATGCTGATGGGATTGACGCCACCCACATCGGGAACGGTGAAACTGGACGGCGAGGTAGTCGATTATCGCCGCTCCGCCAGCATCCGCCATGCCCGTGACCGCATGGCCATTGTGTTTCAACAGTATAATCTGTTCCAGAACATGGATGTGTTGCGCAACGTCACCGTGGCGCCGCTCAAGATCAAGAAGCGCGACCGGCGGGAAGTCGAGGCCGATGCCGAACGATTGCTGGCCAAGGTCGGACTTGCCGACAAGCTCCGTGCCTATCCCGATGAACTGTCCGGCGGTCAGCAACAGCGTGTCGCCATTGCACGTGCTCTGTGCCTCAGCCCGGAGATTTTGCTGCTCGATGAAGTTACTTCGGCGCTCGATCCCGAACTGGTCAACGAGGTGCTGGACACGATCCGCGCCCTCGCCGAGGAAGGCATGACCATGCTCATCGTCAGCCATGAGATGTCTTTTGTGCGGGAAGTGGCGACCCGCGTCATCATGATGGATGCCGGCCGTGTGGTTGAAACCGGTACACCAGACGAGATATTCGATTCACCATCCGCCGAACGGACAAAAGATTTTGTTGGCAAGATCTTGCGCCACTGAACTGTACTGTTGACCCAGGCAGTCGTCAGTCGGTTCTCAATTGCATTCCGCACAAGTCCAGGAGACATCAATGTCAGACCCCATTCTATTTACGCCGTTGCAACTGCGCGACCTGACCTTGCGCAATCGCCTCGTGCTGTCGCCACTGTGCCAGTATCAAGCGACCGACGGGCATGTGCAGGACTGGCATTTTGCCCATCACTCAGGGTTCGCGCTGGGCGGGCTTGGAGCTGCATTTGTGGAGGCCACGGCGGTTGTCCGAGACGGTCGCATCACCCACGGTTGCACCGGCATCTGGCAGGACAGCCAGATTGAGGGCCTCAAGCGCATCGTCGACCTCTATCACAACCATGGAGCTGCTTGCGGCATCCAGATCGGCCATGCCGGGCGCCGCAGCAGTTGCATGCGGCCCTGGGATGGCGCGGGACCCATCAAGGAAAAGGACGGAGCGGAGCAATCCTGGCAGAGAGTGGGACCCAGTGCCATTCCCGAGCAACCCCATTACCCCGTGCCGCAGGCGCTCAGTGTTGGCGATATTGCCGACATGGTCGATGCCTTTTGCGCCGCCGCCCGGAGAGCTCTCACGGCCGGCTTTGACATTGTCGAAATCCACGGCGCCCACGGCTATCTTCTGCATTCGTTCTTCTCACCGGTCTCGAACCAGCGCACGGATGCCTATGGCGGTTCCCGCGAGAAGCGCATGAAACTGCCGCTCGAAGTCGCCCACGCGGTGCGTGAGGTCTGGCCGGCCGGAAAGCCACTCTTCTACCGCGTCTCATCGGTTGATGGTGTCGACGGCGGTCTGGCGATTGAGGACACGGTCGCGCTCGCAACAGAACTCAAGAAAGCCGGCATCGATGTTGTCGACTGTTCTTCGGGCGGCATGTCGGGTCCGGCCACCCTGGCCACGACGAAAATCCGTCAGGGCTACCAGGTCCCCTTCGCGGAAGCGGTCCGCCGGGACGCGGGGCTCGCCACCATGGCCGTCGGTGCGATTGTCGATCCGCACCATGCCGAAGCCATCCTCCGCGATGGCCGCGCGGATCTCATTGCCATGGGACGCGAATTGATGGCCGAGCCTCACTGGGCCTATCGCGCAGCGCTCGAGCTTGGCGTGTCAAAGCCACATGACGTCCTGCCCTGGCAGTATGAATTCTACCTGAGCCGCCGTGCCGCCGCCCTCGATATGGACGCCGACCCGGCATGAATTCCTAAAGCGTTCTGCAGTCCGGTTGTAGTCAACCAGACCACGGTGGGAATCGAGCCTTGCCCGCAGACGCGAAAAGTCGGTCAAATGGTTCAGTATGGGTCGGACATGCTCTAATCGCTGGGGCTGCAACCCGCAGAAGTGCCAATGGTTCCTCGGTCCCGCCTACGGCGTGATCAAGGAAGACATACTCGCAATTTTATCTGTATGGTCTGATCACCTGCGAAAGGTTTTACGACAACCTCACCGCACGTAGCTCGCCCCGTTGACGTCGAGCGTTGCTCCGGTCAGGTGCCGGCATTGACCGGTTGCCAGATAGGCGACCAGGTCGGCGATCTCTTCCGGTGGCACCCACTCTCCCATGGCAAGCCCTGCGGTCACGGCATCCTCGCCGCCAAGGGTTGCTGCCGATTCCACTGACAACCGTGTGCGCACCACACCTGGCGCGATGACGTAGGCCAGCACATTCTGCTTGGCGTACCCGCGCGCAACCGTCTTGGTTGCCGCAGCAATCGCGGCCTTCGTGGCCGAATAGGCGATGCCCTCAGGATTGGTGATGCCGCGTTGGGCCGCCCAACTCGATATTGTGATGACTGTGCCGCCACCCGTGTCCAGATAGTGTTTGACCGCGTGGCGCAGGAGGCGTGCCGGTGCCAGGACGTTGACATCCACGGCTTCAGACCACACCCGGTCCCAGGCCTCGTCCGTGTCCGCGATGCCGCCTTCGAGGCGCATGACGGCGGCATTGTTCACCAGAACGTCGATCCGGCCGCGCCAATCCTGTGCCTGTTGCCACAGGGCGTCCACGGCACCCAGGTCCCCGAGGTCCGCACCGATCAGATGGGAACGATCACCGGAAAACCCTGCAACCGCCTGTTCTGCGCCGTCTCGGTCGGTGCCGTAATGCGCGATCACATGGGCACCGGCGGCACCCAGTGTCGTTGCGATGGCCGCGCCGATCCCCTTCGAGGCGCCCGTCACAAGGACTGTTTTGCCCTGCAGATCCGTCATCTTTTCTCCTTCGCCCGCGCCGATGGGGCGGTATGTCTCATATTTCGAACATCTGTTCGATTTCTGACCGCCGGATTGGGTCCGAATTCAGTGTGCTCATCACAGGACCTGACGGCAAGGAATATATGATTATCGATTGCTAAAGGACAGCGCCTGTATCCGTGCTGTCAACGTCTTGACAGGTTCGGGTCGGTATTTCATTGTGAACAAACGTTCGCTGGACGCCCAAAAAGAGGCGGATAGCGCACAAAGGGAGCAAGGCGGTAACGCAGGTGTCAGACGAGGCGGAAACCAAAGCGGATGAGGTTGGAAAAAACAGCGGTCAGCCCCGGTGTGGACTGATCGTCAACCCGATTGCTGGAATGGGTGGCCGGGTTGGCCTCAAGGGAACAGATGGCCCTCTGATTCTGGCTGAGGCTCTAGCACGTGGTGCCGTACCGCAGTCGCAGAAGCGCGCAATGCAGGCAGTTGCCCGGTTGGTTCATGCCTTGCCAGGGCTCCGGTTCTTCACCGGTGAAGGGCCGTTGGGAGAAGACGCTTTACGGGAGAGCGGGTGCAACACGAACATTATGGATATCGTTGCTGAAACGCCCCACCGGTCGAACAACATGACAACCAAAGGCGATACCGAACGACTGGCCGAGGCCCTTGAAAAGGCCGGCGTCGATCTGATTCTAGTCGCCGGAGGAGATGGCACGGTGCGCGATGTGTTCGGCATTGTCGGCGACCGGGTGCCTTTGCTTGGTATCCCGACGGGGGTAAAGATGCATTCCGCGATGTTCGCCACGAGTCCGGGCATTGCCGGTGATGTGGCCGCGCATTTTCTGTCGGGCAACAGCAAGGCCCGCCTGAACGATGCCGAGATCATGGATATTGACGAGGCGTCGGTTAGACAGGACCGGGTATCGACGCGGCTGTTCGGTTACTGCCGGTCGCCCTTCGAGCAATCCAGCATTCAGGGGCCAAAGGCGAGCCCGGCACTTGACGATCGGGAGGCACTGTGGTCGTCGGCAAAGGAGATCGTGGGGGAAATGCAGCCCGGCACGATTTACCTGCTGGGGCCGGGGAGTTCGACACGGACTGTGGCCGAGGTGCTAGGCGTTCAGGCCACGCTGCTTGGTGTCGATGCTGTCCTCGATGGCAAGGTCATTGGAACGGACCTGTCGGAGTCCGACATCCTTGCATTGGTCGCCGGACGGCCGGCGAAACTCATCGTTGGTATTATCGGCGGACAGGGATGTCTGTTCGGGCGGGGCAACCAGCAGTTCAGCTCCGATGTTATCCGCAAGATCGGGCGCAACAACATAATCATCCTGGCGGGTGCGGCGAAACTGGCTGGCCTTGCGCCGTCCCGCCTGTTTGTCGACACAGGCGACCTGGAACTCGACCACGCGCTGACAGGGTACATGACGGTTCGGACGGGAGCCCGGCAACAGGCCATGATGCGGGTCGATGCCTGACAGTGAAAGAAGACAGAACATGACTAGACATGGAGATTGGATGTGAGTGGAAATCAACCGGTAAGCCATCCCTACATGGCCAACTCTCTGCCCGACATCAAGCAGTCGATGCTTGATACTATTGGGGCGGCTTCCATTGAAGAACTGTTCGAGCAGATCCCGAAGGAACACCGGCTCCAGGCGCCTATCAATTTGGAACCCGGCCTTCGCTCCGAGGTTGCTCTTCACCGTGAACTCATCGACGCTTTGTCGAAAAACGAAACCTGTGAAGAGAACCTGAACTTCCTGGGTGCCGGCTGCTGGCAGCATTATGTGCCAGCGCCATGTGACGAACTCGTGCGACGGACCGAATGGCTGACCTCTGTGTTCGGGTCGCCGTCGTCGGACCATGGACGCAACCAGGCGTGGTTCGAGTTCTGCAGCCAGATTGGCGAGCTTGTGGGCATGGATATGGTTGGCCTGCCGGTCTACAGTTGGGGCTGTGCGATCGGCCACTCGATCCGGATGACCGCACGCATTACCGGCAGAAACGAGGTCATCGTCCCGGCCGCCCTGTGTCCCGAACGCCGGTCGGTGATTGCGACTTATTGCGAGCCGGTGGAAATGCCGAGCCACATTACCGTGCATGAAGTGGGCTACGATGCGACCACCGGCCTTCTCGACCTCGATGATCTGGCGGCCAAGCTTTCCGACCGGACTGCAGCCGTCTATTTCGAGAATCCGGGTCACCTGGGCGTCATGGAGATCAACAGTGCCCGGATCGCCACGATGGCAAAGGCCGCAGGTGCTGAAACCATTGTCGGTGTAGATCCGATTTCGCTCGGCGTACTGGCAGCACCCTCCGACTACGGCGCCGACATTATCGTCGGCTCGACACAGCCTCTGGGCGTTCACATGAACACGGGCGGCGGAACCGGGGGGTTCATAGCCACGCGGGACGAGGAACGATACGCCCGTGAGTACCCCACGTTGATGGTCTCGATCACGGAGACATTGGAGCCCGGTGAAGTGGGCTTCGGGCTGAGCCTGTTCCACCAGACGTCCTACGGCATGCGTGAAGAAGGCAAGGACTGGACCGGCAACTCGGTCTACCTGTGGACCATCGCGAACACGGCCTATCTGGCTCTGGTCGGGCCGGACGGGTTGCGTGAACTCGGCAGCATCATTCTGCAGCGCGCCCGTTACGCGGCGCACAAGCTGAGCAGAATTCCCGGCGTGAAGGTCGTCTTCGAAGACGGTTTCTTCAAGGAGTTCGTCGTCAATTTCGACGGTACGTCGAAGACCGTGGCAGAGATCAACAAGGGCTTGCGGGCGCATCGGATCTTCGGTGGCAAGGATCTGTCGCCGGAGCGGCCGGAACTGGGTCAGAGCGCATTGTTCTGCGTCACTGAAATTCACACTCAGAAGGATATCGACAAGTTGGCCGGTGCCCTGCAGGAGGTATTGTCATGAGCGGATCTGGATTCAAGCCTCGCGAATATCACGCCGCACGCTGGAATGAACCGGTCATCATGGACATGAGTTATCCGGGCAGGCGCGGCCTCGTGTTTCCTGAAGCGGAGAAAGAAATTCAGAACACGGTCGGGGCAGGGGAAGACCTTGTCCCTTCAGCGCTGCGGCGCAAGTCTCCGCCGAAGCTGCCTGAAATGACCGAGCCGGATGTCTTGCGTCACTATCTCCACCTGTCGCAGGAAACTCTCGGGATGATCGGTGTCAGCCTCTTCGGAACCTGCACCATGAAGCACAACGCACCGGTCAACGAGGCGGTGATGGCCAGGCCCCAGGTGGCCGATGTTCACCCCTATCAGCCCGAAGACACGATGCAGGGCACGCTTGAGCTGATTCACGGCTTCAATAATATTCTGTGTGAACTCTCGGGCATGGACCAGTTCGTCTTCCAGCCCGGCGGCGGTGCCAATGCGGCCTTTACCAACTGCTGTGTGACGCGAGCCTATCATGCCTCACGCGGCGAACTTGAGCAGCGCAACGAGATCATCACAACCATTCAGGCCCACCCCTGCAATTCCGCCACAGCCGCCGCCGCCGGATTCAAGGTGATCACCCTGATGGTGGAAGAGGACGGTTATCCCTCTCTTGACGCCCTGAAGGCGGCAGTCTCCGACCGCACCGCTGCGCTCATGACCAACAACCCCGATGACATGGGTGTGTACAATCCGCACATCAAGGAATGGGTTAGTGTGGTCAAGGAAGCAGGCGGGTTGTGTTTCTACGACCACGCCAACTTCAATGGTGTGATGGGCAAGATCAGGGCCCGGGAACTGGGTTTCGACGCCTGCATGTTCATGCTCCACAAGACCTTCGGTGCCCCGAAGGGGGGAGGTGGCCCCGCCGTCGGCGCCTACGGCTGCACCGAAGAGCTTGCCCGGTTCCTGCCGACGCCCGTGGTGACCTTCGATGGGTCGGATTATCACGTCGATACGAACCGACCGGACAGCTGCGGCAAGATCCGCGAGTTCTGGGGCAATGTTCCCCAGGTGCTCAAGTCTTATTCATGGTCGCGCATGATGGGCGGTGACGGCATCGCGGAAGGGTCCGATATTTCGGTTCTGGCCAACAACTATATGGATCATGAATTGTCGAAGATCAAAGGCCTGGAGAAGTCTCATCCCGACAAACCGGGCTGGCGCATGGAAATGACCCGCTGGGGCATGGGCAAGCTCAAGGAGGATACCGGTGTCGGCGTTCTCGATGTCCAGAACCGGATGACCGATTTCGGAATGGATGCCTTCTGGCTGAGCCATGAACCCTGGGTTGTACCGGAGCCGTTTACGCCGGAAGCCGGCGAGATGTATTCCAAGGAAGATCTCGACACCTGGATTGCAGTGATTCGTCAGATCTCTGACGAGGCCTATTCGAATCCGGAGATCGTCACGACCGCTCCCCACAACCAGGCGATCCACAAGTTGAAAGGTGAAGCTCTCGAGGATCCCGATCGCTGGGCCATGACCTGGCGTGCGCATCGGCGCAAGAACGGGAATGAGGCAGACGCCGCGGAATAGAGGCCAGTGCTGTGTTTGCCGACTTGGTTTGCGGAAGAAGATCCGTAGACAGATGATTTAGAAAGTTGCCGGATCTTTCAGCATTGATCGATCCGGCACATCGGTAATATTTCGGCGACATTGCAATCGCCCCGTTTCGAACTCTGCTTCGCCAAGAAATCGACACGACCGCCGCAAGTTGGCGCCCACATTCATCGATAGTCTCCTAACTGCAGCCGGGGAGCCCGCCCAGATCTGGGAACGGCCCGCGCAAAAAGCGCGCACCGCACGGAATCGTCTGCTATTTTTTTGGATAATTTCAGGAGAGACTACCATGTTGAGTAGCGGGTCGTTCGGTGATTTTTTGAACAGTTTGCGGGAATTCGAATCAGGGGTCAGCGAGGCGCGCATCGAGCAAAACCGAGCGGAGATCATTCAGCAGGTTGGCCAGGACAGATTGGCCGCTTTCGAAGCCGGTGAATTGACACTCACGGATCTCCAGTACAGTTCCGAAAACTTTATTGGCTTTGTCGGTTATCAGTTCGGCGAACCTATCTTGATCGATCTTGGTTATTATGAGTTCGATTCCACGCCCGGCGTAAATGACTTTACCGGGACATTTACCGGCAAGAACGGTGTCAACAATCTTGACGATCTGAAGACCAATATTCAGGAACAGATCATCCTGGACGAATTCCAGCTCAACCTGGACCGGATCGAAATCGGTTTGGGGAATGCCGGGCGCAGCCTTGACGAGTTTATCGGAACAACCATCACGGCCACGGATACCGATGGCAGCCAGGCCCAGGTCGAACTGAGTTTGACGGGGATATTGGCGTCGGCGCATCTGCGCGGCGCATTCGGTACGCTCGATTTCCTGCTGAACAGTGTGGCGTCCGCTGACGAAATCGGAACGTCCAACATACAGTTCATTGAGCAGTTCGGTGGATTTGACGCGCCATCCATCGCTGAACTGAGGGCGGCAAGTGTCGAACCATTGGTCACCGACGCCACACTCACGATCGACCAGCCTTTTGAAGATCGCGGCGCAGGCGCGCCGGTCGTCATCGACGAACCGGACGAGCCGGCACCGACTGATGTCGCCGATGGCGGCGACGCGCCAGCGCCGGATGCGGCGCCGGGCGTTCCAGACGTGGCCGACGGTGGTGACGCACCGCAACCGGCACCTGCCCCGGCACCCACACCCCAACCGGCACCAGGCCCGGTCGCCGGAAGTGACGCAGGTATTCCGGACGCGCCCGCTGGAACGCCGGTCGCACCGGCGGCGGTACAGATCAGGACGTTTGACCGTGATACCGGCAACTTCAATGTTACAGGAACCGATGGTGTTGACGGATCGGCGTATGGCGAAAACGGCGATGACATCATCCGAACTTTCGGCGGTAATGACTCATCGGTCGCCTTCGCCGGCAACGACTTCCAGGATCTGGGAGCTGGTAATGACCGCGGCTACGGCCTTTCCGGCGACGACACCATGCTTGGTGGCAGTGGCGATGATTTCCTCAATGGTGGCACAGGCGACGACATCATTGTCGGGGGCCGCGACAATGATACCCTGCGCGGTGACTCCGGCGCTGACCGTTTTGTATTTGCTGCAGGCGACGGCGAAGACGTCATCAAGGACTTCGAAACTGGTGCGGACCTTCTGGATTTTACCGAGTTCGGTAACAACCCGGCCGTGGCACTCTCGCAGCAGGGTCCGAATGCCGTTCTCAATGTCGGCGACGTGACGGTTGTTCTGGAAGGCGTTGATGGCGGCCAGTTGAGCACCGCCAATTTCCTGGGAGCGACGTTCAACGGTGTGGTCGCACCGACACCGGTTGCCCAGGCGCCCGATCCAGTGGACCCAGCACCCGCTCCGGCGCCGGACCCTGTCGATCAGACGCCTGACCCGGTAGACCAGACGCCTGATCCTGTGGCCCAGGCGCCGGACCCCGTTGATCCGGCACCGGATCCCGTAACGCCGCCTGATCCGGTCCCCGCACCGACCCCGACAGCCGGCGGAGGTGATACCGGCATACCGGACGCGCCTGCTGGCACACCCGAAGCTGTCTCGCCGGTGTTCCTGAGAACCTTCGATGCGGCGACCACCAGCTTTACCGTGACCGGAACGGATGGGATTGACTCGTCGGCATACGGTTTCCTTGGCGACGACATCATTCGCACCTTTGGTGGCGATGACTCGTCCGTGGGCTTTGAGGGTAACGATTTCCAGGACCTCGGCGACGGTGAAGACCGGGGCTGGGGCCTGGAAGGCGATGACACCCTGCTTGGCGGCAACGGCAACGATGTCCTGAATGGCGATGATGGCGACTTTGCCGGCAGTACGGTGGTGTCCGGCAGCGATGTGCTTGTCGGCGGCCGCGGTGACGACATCCTGCGCGGTGATACGATCAACACCAATCAGGCCGCTGACAGGTTCGTCTTCGCATCCGGTGACGGCAATGACAGGATCCTGGATTTCCAGGTCGGTTTGGACACACTCGACTTTACCGAGTTCGGCAATAACCCGGCCGTTACACTGAATGAGCAGAACGGCAATACGGTTGTTGGTGTCGGTGACGTCACGGTCACCCTTGAGGGCGTCAGCTCCGGTTCGCTCAACGCCGACAACTTCCTTGGGGCGAACTTCAATGGCGGGTTCAGCTTCGCGTCCGTTCAGTCCAGTGCACCGGCAGCACAGGCCATCGCCGCACAGCAGAACGACTCAGGGTCAGCGTCGGATCAGGGAACACCGGTTGTCATCCTGGCCGATGTGAATCAACCGGACGTATTGACGTCGCTGGTTCCTGACGACAGCTTCGCTGCGGCCTAGCGGTTCGTGGTCTTGCTTCTGGTCGGCACAGCTGTGCCGGCATGTCTCAAACAGCGAGATCTGTTCGAATGAATGGCAATGTCCTTCGCGCAAACATCGGTGCCGGCGGTCCAGCGGACCGCCGGGCCGTACTGAAGAAGTTTTTGCCCCAGCGCTCTGTGTTCCTTGGCGTGGCGTTTCTGTCCGGGGTGACAAACCTGCTTATGTTGACGGCGCCGCTTTTTATGCTCCAGGTCTATGACCGGGTCATCCCGAGCGGTTCGTTTCCCACTCTTCTCACCCTATTCGCCCTTGTGGCAGCGCTCTATCTGGCACAATCCATTATCGACTATTGTCGGGGCCGTGTACTGGCCCGCCTGGGAGAATCGCTTGACGAGACCCTCGTCGCCAGGCTGTTCAATGTGGATCTGGATCAGTCAATACGCGAACCGGGGACGAGGAACTCTTCCTTGAACGAGCTGGGTATTCTGCGCCGATTTCTGTCTGGAGTTGGCCCGGGCGCACTTCTGGATGCCCCCTGGATACCGATCTACCTGCTGATATTGGCCAGTCTTCACTGGGTGCTCGGTCTGCTTGGTTTGCTTGGAGCGATTGTTGTCATAGTGCTGGCGGTGTTGGCGGACATTACGACCCGTTCAAATCTGATGAAGTCTTCGGAAATTGACGCCAATGCGCAGCGATTGCTGGCCTCCATGAACCGGGCGGCCGAGACCGCCAAGGTGCTTGGTATGAGCGAGCGGCTTTCACGGCGTTACGCAGCCATCCGTGGCGAAGGCATTGAGGCAGAGGCGGGCAGCGGAAACACCGGCGCCAGATTTGCATCGTTTTCGAAAGGGTTTCGGATGTTCCTGCAATCCGCAACCCTGGCAGCCGGTGCTGCCCTGGCCATCGGCCAGGAAGTCTCCGGTGGCGCCATCGTCGCGGCGTCCATCATATTGGGCCGCGCGCTGGCTCCGATCGACCAGATCGTCGGGCATTGGCGGTCGATTTCGCAAGCCCGAAATGCGCTCAGGCAGATTGTTCAAACGCTCGAAGAGAAAGCTGACCTGTCGGCACCCATGTCGCTGCCACCGCCGTTGGGTTATCTCAAAGTGGAGGGCCTTGTCACCGGCCCACCCGGGAGCCGGACGCCGGTGTTGTCGGGCGTCAACTTCGAGTTGAAGCCGGGAGACGGTCTCGGCGTCATTGGGCCGTCGGCGTCGGGCAAGTCTACGCTTGCGCGCGCGTTGGTGGGTGTCACCACACCGCTTGCCGGCGAGATCCGCCTGGACGGCGCAACCCTGGATCAGTGGACACCCGAAGCCCTGGGTCGGCATGTGGGCTACCTGCCGCAGGACGTCGATCTCTTTGAAGGAACAGTTGCTGAATGCATCTCGCGGCATGACCCGAACGCACACGACGAGAACATTCTCCGGGCCGCCAAAGCCGCTGGTGCCCACGACATGATCCTGGCTTTGCCGGAAGGATACGGCAACCTGGTCGGTGAGGGCGGTGCAATCCTGTCGGGTGGCCAGCGACAACGCATTGCGCTTGCACGGGCGCTCTATGGCGATCCCGCCCTAATCGTTCTCGACGAGCCTAATGCCAATCTCGATCAGGAAGGCGACGCGGCCCTGACACATGCCATCCACAGCGCAAGGGAGCGCGGTGCCACCGTCATTGTCATCACCCACAGACCGTCCGCTGTCGCCGCCGTCGACCAGATCCTTGTGCTGAAAGACGGCGCCCAGGCGGGCTTCGACAAGCGGGAGATCATATTGCGCCAGGTTCTGCGAGTGGCGGACGAAGAACCCAAAGAAAGAACCGCATGACAAAAATCGGCAAACTTGCTGATACCCTGAAATGTGCCTGGCGCAGCACCCGGGTGTTCATCCGGTTCGCCCGGGCGTACCGTTCCCGTATCACAGCCCGTGCGGTCGACCCTGATGGACGCGCTCCGTCCTACCTGGCACCGTTGCGGATCGGGGTCGTGGTTTGCTGCGTGGTTGTTTTTGGCTTTG
>JAJFHC010000247.1 GCA_021775835.1 Hyphomicrobiales bacterium
TCTCGAGGAACGGCGCAAACGGCTCATCCGCCTGATACCGGCTGTACGAGCGGAAGACGTCGACCATGTCACTGTCGACGTTCTGGTTGGCACCCCGTTTCTGGAGATCATCAGACAGGTTCTGAAAGCAGAACACGACCTGGTCATCGCGAGTGCCGATGGCGGCGCTTCGTTCAGTAATGTCTATTTCGGCAGCACCGCCACCCATTTGATGAGGAAGTGTCCCTGCCCGGTGTGGATCATCAAGCCTGATCAGTCTTATCGGTATTCGAAGATCCTGGCGTGCATCGATCCCAGGACCGATGAGGCCCGGAGCAACGAACTGGACACCAAGATCCTGGAACTTGCGACCTCACTGGCATCGGCCAACCAGGCCGAGCTTCATGTTGTCCATGCCTGGGAGGTCGAGGGCAAGGACCGCGATACGGTTTCCTCGGAAGTGCGCGACGACGCCCGCGAGGCAATCCTGCTGAAACATGAAACCATTCACCGCAAACGGGTAAACGCTCTTTTTGAGAACCGTCCGCAGGGCATGACAGCGCCACATCTCCACCTGCCTCGTAACCTGCCGCAGAAGGCCATCATCGATCTCGTGGATACACTCGACATCGACCTGATCGTCATGGGAACGGTGAGCCGTACCGGTATTTCCGGTCTGATCATCGGCAATGCTGCAGAAACCATCCTGAGTGCGGTTACCTGCGGCATGCTCACGGTCAAGCCAGAGGGTTTCGTGACGCCGGTCGCCCCCGAACACGAACGGTTCCGCGAAACGGAACCGGCCTGACCAAACCCAACGAGCCAGCGGGATCACGGACACGCCGTCCCGCCCACATACCCGACGAGATGGAGATACTCCGTTGATTGCAGCGATTACCCGGCCCGACACATTGAGGCGCGGCGCCCAGGCCTTCTTTCAACACCAGGCCGCAGGCGGTATCGTATTGATGATCGCCGCCGCTCTGGCGTTGATTCTTGATAATTCACCCCTGGCGTGGGCCTATGACAGCCTGCTCCAGACCCCGGTCGTCGTTCAGGTCGGCGCGTTGTTGCTCGACAAGCCCCTGCTGCTCTGGATCAACGACGGCCTGATGGCCGTGTTCTTCTTCCTCGTCGGCCTGGAAATAAAGCGGGAAGTTCTGGAAGGCCGGTTGTCCAACCTGCGACAAGCGGGTCTGCCGGTGCTGGCCGCGATAGGCGGCATGGTCGTTCCCGCCATGATTTACATCGCCATCAATTCAGGTGATGAGTCGGCGCTGCAGGGCTGGGCCATTCCGGCAGCCACCGATATCGCGTTCGCGCTCGGCGTATTGGCATTGTTGGGGCCGCGCGTGCCGGCGGCGTTGAAGGTTTTTCTGCTGGCGCTGGCGATCATTGACGATCTGGGCGCGATCATCATCATCGCGGCATTCTACACCTCGCAATTGTCCTTGTCGGTGCTCGGCATTGCCGCCGGCGGCATCGCGGTACTCGCCTTCCTGAACATCCGCAACGTCACCCGGATCTCTCCCTATCTGATCGTCGGCCTGATCGTGTGGGTCTGCGTTCTGAAGTCCGGCGTCCACGCCACACTTGCCGGCGTGGTGATCGCCCTTTTCATCCCGATCCGGTCCAAAAACGCCGCCGGCAACTCACCGCTCAAAGAAGTTGAACACGGCCTGGCACCCTGGGTGGCGTTCGGTGTCATGCCGATATTCGCCTTCGCCAATGCCGGTGTGGCACTTCATGAACTGGCGCCTTCGGACCTGCTTGCCGGCATCCCGCTGGGGATCGCTGCCGGCCTGTTCATCGGCAAGCAGCTTGGCATCATGGGTTTTGTATGGGCCGGCGTTAAGCTCGGGGTCGCACGTCTTCCCGACGGCACGACCTGGCTGCAGATTTATGGCGCATCGTTGCTGGCGGGTATCGGTTTCACCATGAGTCTGTTCATCGGCACCCTGGCCTTTTCAGATCCCGAACACGCATCCGCGGTTCGCATCGGGGTCCTCACCGGGTCAATCCTGTCGGCCCTGGCGGGATATGCGGTCCTGCGCTACGCCATCTCGGACAGGGCAAATGCGCCGTCGACAAGCGAATCCGAAAGCCTTGACGACACGGCGCCGCTGGACCAACGCAGCGTCGCCCAGTGAGTCATACAGCCGTCACCCCTGATCGGAAATATTGTTCCGGTCAGGGTGGCACTTTGGAGGCGGAAACCTACCTATGACAGACAAACCTGTTTCAACAGCAGACCGGACGGTCCATGCCAAGTCTTCGCCAGCTTGAATATCTCGTTGCCCTCGCGGACACACGCCACTTCCGCCGCGCCGCTGAAAAGGCTGGGGTAAGCCAGCCGACCCTGAGCGCACAACTGGGCGTGCTTGAACAGAGGCTCGGCGCCCAGTTGGTGGAACGCAGCCGCTCAAGCGTGCACATGACGCCACTTGGCAAACAGGTCCTGGTCATCGGCCGGAGGATGATTCAGGACATGCAGGAGATCCGGGATGTTGCCGCCGGCCAGAAAGGCGAACTGGCAGGAACGGTTCGCCTGGGCCTGCCGCCGACAATTGGCCCCTACCTGTTGCCCCGCGTCCTGCCGGAAGTTCGCCATGCTTATCCGAACCTTAAGCTCTATGTGCGCGAACAGGTCCACAATGCGCTACCCGCCGCCCTGTCGGATGGCGTGCTGGATGTGATCCTGACGCCCCTGCCCCTGAAGAATTCTGACTTTGAAACCGTGCCGATCTTTCGCGAACCGCTATTTGTGGTGGTTGCAAACGATCACCCGCTCGCGAGCAAAAGCCATCTGGAACGCCAGGACCTGACCGGTGAGGCCGTGCTGGTCCTCGAATCAGGCCATCAGCTGCATGAGCAGGTGGAAACCATTTGCGACGAAATCGGTGCCCGGTTGCTGTTTGACTATGAAGGCACAAGCCTGGAAACACTGCGCCAAATGGTTGCTATGGGCATGGGCATTTCGTTTCTTCCGGGCCTTTTTGTGAAGACCATGCTTGCAGACCAGTCGGACGTCACGGCGCTGGAATTCAAGGGACGCAGCCTGTCGCGAACGATCGGCGCTTCGTGGCGGCGTACGTCTGCCCGGGAGTCCGACTATCACGCGCTGCTGAGTTTCGTGCGGCAGACGGTTGAAAGAGAGTTTCCGTCCTTCCCCTTGCTGTAAGGCGTCATCCGGCCTTCGCGCGCGGTCTGTTTCACCGGAACCGGCCAAGCGATAGAAATATTCGATCAAAGCAACGGCACGAGTCAATTTGATAGCCGGTTTCACACTCCCAATCTGTCAAACAGGAGAGAACACGAGTGTTCCGGCAGGTTCTCTCAGACCCCACAGCGGCGTTCGTGGCGGAGTCGGCCATCGGGCCCATGACAATAGAAGGAGAACATAAATGTACGATGCCAGAAACCTACTCGACAAGTTCCTCGGAACGGCCGATGCGTCCGGCCCAACGTCATCTGGCACCGCACCATCGGGCACGCCGACAGGCTCCGCTTTGAGCAATCTGTCTGCCTTTGCGACCGGGCCTGGCGGACTGGCCACCGGAGCGATTGCCGGTGGACTCGTTGGCCTCCTGGTTGGTGGCAAGAAGCCGAAAAAACTTGCCGTGTCTGCCATGAAACTGGGCGGGGCAGCCCTTGTCGGCGGGCTCGCCTACAAGGCCTACAACAACTGGCAGTCGGGCAAATCGGGAACCCCGGCCCAGGACGAGCCGGATGGCGCGGCCCTGCAAAACACCGGATTTCTTCCAACATCGGAGGTGCAGCAAAACGTGCTGTGCAAGTCACTGATGTGCGCCATGATCGCCGCAGCCAAGGCGGACGGTCATGTTTCCGGTGAGGAACGCGAGAGCATTTCGCGGCAACTGACAGC
>JAJFHC010000248.1 GCA_021775835.1 Hyphomicrobiales bacterium
TGGGAAACTCCTTCGTGTTGATTGAGACAAACGCCTCAATCTTCACGCCGGAGCGCCCAAACGTTAATCAGCATCAAGCGCAACGGTGGAGAGCAGAACGAAGACCCTCTCTCAGCTACTATCGCGACAGCGATTTAGTGCATTGGCACAAAATCCCCGTGCAGGGGTCGGCGAATCTACTTCCGCTGATGATCCGACTACGGACATTTGAGGCTGGAAAGTCCGTTCTACCCTGCCTTTTCACCGTCAGTTTCACTACTCAAATTCGGGGATTTGTGACCCTGAACGGAAGTTCACGTCGCGAGGAATGCTCCCGCTTCCTCGACGCTGTCGCATACTTTTGCGCCAATGCTGTCACCGAACTTGGCAAGGGTATTAGCCTCCCAGTCGGCCACCCATCCATCACCCTGACCGGACTCCGGCAATGGCGGGAGTAACACAAACTTTCGAAGGGGCGAGTTTTGGATCTCGGATCGAAATTCGTCGCTGCTGACCCATTCATAGTCTACATCGGACAGCGCATCGGGAGACGTGGACACGTCCACCACCCAATGTTGGACATTGTTGGCCCGGACGTAAGCCAAAGCCGCATGGACGGCTTCTCTTACGCGCGAGCCTTCATCGTACTCGCTGAACCATTTCAAATAGACCGCCTTCAGTTCGGGACGGTATGTCACCTCTACCAAATCAGGAGCGGTGTGAATGATCAGTCTGTCCATGACCTTGTCCTGTGGAAGAGTGCGCTCGTCGGTGATCGCACTCTAGCCGGACCAACGGATGACGACTAGTGACCCCAATTGGACATCTTCTCGACGGCCATGTTCCGCTATGAGGTGTGGCCAGTAGCCGACGTTTGCTCATTGATTTAACCGAATAGATTCTCGATCCTTTGATTGCTATGGTCGCCACTTTGGAGGATCGTATTTTGGAACGTAGACTTGCCGCTATCCTGGCCGCAGATGTCGTCGGCTATTCAAAGCTAATGGCTGAGGATGAAGCCAGTACGCTTTGCGCTTTGAAGGAGCACCGGGCCGAAGTCTTCGATCCTCTGATTACCAAGCACAACGGGCGCATCGTGAAGTTGATGGGTGACGGTGTGCTGGTTGAGTTCGCATCTGTGGTTGATGCGGTGCAGAGCGCCGTTGTGATTCAGGAGGCGCTTAGTGCGCAGGACGGTCCGATCAAACTGCGCATCGGCATAAATCTCGGCGACATCATCATCGATGGCGACGACATTTACGGCGACGGTGTCAACCTTGCAGCGCGAATAGAAGCCCTGGCGGAACCGGGAACCGTTGCGTTGAGTGAATATGCCCACACTCAGGTAGACCGCAAGGTCTCCTACGCATTCGAGGACACAGGCGTTCACACACTGAAAAACATCGACCGCCCGATCCGGGTCTTTCGCGTGGTTGCGGACGGTATTGCGGTTGCGCAAGTGCCGTCAGAAACGCCGGTTGCCAGAAAACCTTCCATCGCCGTGCTTGCTTTCAACAACATGTCGGGCGATCCCGAGCAGGAATATTTTTCCGATGGGATCTCTGAAGACATCATCACCGAACTCAGCCGTTTCCGGGAACTGTTCGTCATCGCACGCAACTCATCGTTTTCGTACAAGGGCAAATCGACAAAAGTTCAGGACATCGGTAGAGACCTTGGGGTCACCTATGTTGTTGAAGGCAGCGTGCGCAAGGCAGGTCAGCGGATCCGGATCACTGTCCAGTTGGTTGAAGCGGCGACCGGAATCCATGTCTGGGCTGAACGCTATGACCGGGAACTGGAGGACATATTCGATCTGCAGGACGAGATCACCCGGACGATCGTGACTGTTCTGCCCCTTCGCCTGCAGGGTGCGTTGATCGAGCATGCCCGGAAGAAACCAAGCACAAGCCTGTCGGCCTATGAATGCTTCCTGCGCGCGCAGTGGCTAACCGACAAGACAAGCAGCAATGCCTCGAAATCGCTGGAGCAGCTTGCAATCGCCGTTCAGATCGATCCAGACTTCGCGCAAGCCTATGCGCTGACGGCATATGTGCATGCCTACAGTGTCTTCACATTTAGCCCCATCGGCGACGATCCGACGATTGCGGCGCGCGCGAACATTGAACGTGCACTCGCGTTGGGAGACGGCGATCATTACGTTCATGCGATGGCTTGCGAGGTCTACATGGTCTGTGGTGAGCATGATCTGGCCCAGATCCATTCCGACAAGGCGCTCGTACTGAACCCGAATGAAATCAACGGCCTGTACGAAAAAGGTGTTCTGCTGAGCTATACAGGAAAAACCAAAGAGGCCGTCGAGCACCTGCACAGGGCGCTAGCGCACGACCCGCTCGCACCGGATCACCAGTATGAAGCCCTTGCCGAGGCCAACTACATACTGGGCAAATATGAAGACGCCATCGAGATCTACGAACGCTGGCGCGATCCGCCGGTGCACATGTACACTCATCTGGCCGCCTGTTACGCGCAACTCGACCGCATGGAAGAAGCCTGCCGCGCCGCGACGATGTTTCGAGAGGGACGGCCTGCAGATTCCGACTTTTCCTTCTATGCCAACGCGCATGCCCGTTTGTGCAAACATCCGAAAGATGCCAACCACTGGCTCGAAGGCTACCGAAAGGCGGGCCTGCTGCCACAAGCAAACAACTGACCCAAAGCGACTGTTCAGCCCTTTTGCAATCCTTGAAATCAATTTACTCGGAATGTTTTTCGAACTGATATCGGAAAGGACAGCAACATCCGCCTTTCATGATGGTTTCGGCCCGCGACAACTTCACAGCCGGTGCAGATAAGTCGGCGATGTGATTGTCTGCCTCGCAAACCAAAATTGACCCCAACTCAGGCTCACCCAACTGGCGGAAAAAATCCGCATATCGGCAGCGGGTTACGTTGAAACTGAACGCATCATCATCATTTTTCAGAACATCGTAGTCAACGTCTCCCTCAAACGTACCCTCTAGCATGTCCGAAGTTTTGAAAAAGTTTTCGATGGCGTTGTCTGATTCCTTTGACGCAAACTCGGAGACCCAATTCCTCATGTAGTCCCTGAGCACCGGATGCACGAGGGAGTTTGCTTTCTCCTCTCCAAGTTCTGCTCGGAGATGCCGCAGCAGCGGGATCAACACATCTGTCTGAGATTTCACCCACTGCATGTAGGGAGTCGGCGTGTCCGTGCTGTCATCCATGTTGAACTCTCCTGAACCCAATTAGGACTGACAATAAGGGAGCGACAAACGCGGACATAGAACTTTCGGTTCTATTCCCACGTTCATCTTGCTGTCCTTCGTGCTTGATCGTCCAATCAGATTGGGCAGGTTCATTGTTCGCGGACTTGCCGAGCGTGATCGCCCGAACCTGCTATGTCGGATAGTGGCACTTTTCGGAACTGTGGTGTCCTCGCCAACAACGTCGGCTAGCAGGGGTAGAGCGGAAGTTCCGTCCACCTACGGCTGCTTTCGGGGGTGCAACGGACTCGTGAAAGAAAACGTCTGTTCTACCCCACCTTCTCATCGTCTAACGTATGTGCTGCTGACAGCAGATTTTGCACATTGCTCCAGTTTGAACGCGGTGTAGCGTCGTTAATACAGAGTCGAAGTTGCAGGTAGTTGCACTTGAGAGTTGCGATGCACATGTTCGGCGTTTTCGGCCCACACCAGCCATTCGGCAAGCCGTGCAAATTTCAATCTGAACTCCCTAATATAGACATTTAGTTTGCCAGATGCTGACTTGTTATTCCCTAAATTGCTAAGCCATTTAAGACGGTTTTCTCTTGTTGGGATTTGGAGTTGCGCTGAGGTCAGATTGTGAGGATGCTAATGTCGCCGTCAACTTGAAACACAATCACATCGCTAATGGTTTGCGCGCATTGAATTGTTCGACGAGCTTCCAGCTCAAAAGATCGATCTATCTGCATGAATTTTTGAAAACTCATGCAAATCGAAGTGTGATTTGTTACAGTAAAAACATGCAAAAAACCTCCAACAACTTTACGTTCTCTGCCACTGATCTCGTTGGTTACCTCAGTTGCCAATCTTTGACAGCCTTTGAAAAGCAAGTCGCTGAGGGACAGAAATCGGCTCCCAAGGTCTGGAATCCGCTTCTGGAAGTTTTGTGGCAGCGTGGGGCAGAACACGAGCGCCAGTTTGTCGAGCATCTTGCTGATTCCGACTTGAGTGTGCAAACGATAGAGGGCGTCGAAGTAACAGCCAACGCGATTGCTCAAACTGAAAAAGCGATGTCGGAAGGCACAGATGTTATTGTTCAAGCCGCTCTGCAAAACGGACAATGGGTTGGACGTGCCGACATCCTGCAGAAAGTCAACGGAACATCGAAGTATGGTGATTGGGCGTATGCGCCGTTAGATACAAAGCTGGCGCGGGAAACAAAAGCCGGTTCCGTTCTCCAGCTTTGTCTGTACGCGGACTTGCTTGAATCGATGCAGGGGAGCGCCCCGGAAAATCTCGCAATCATTCCTCCGTTTGTTGATTTTCAGCCGGAGGTTTATCGATACCAAGATTACGCGGCTTACTTTCGCTATGTAAAACGCAAGTTCGAGAATTCTTTTGCAGGTGATGAAGCCGCCCCTTATCCCGAACCGATTCCGCATTGCGAAATTTGTCGATGGCGAAATAGCTGCGACCAACGCCGGCGCGACGACGATCACTTGAGTTTGGTTGCAAATCTTTCCAAAGCCCAATCAGCAGAATTGAACACACATGGCGTTACGACGCTTGCCCAACTTGGAGCATTGCCGCTGCCACTCCCTTTCGAGCCAGCGCGAGGTTCAATTCAGTCGCTTGAAAAGGCCCGGGAGCAAGCTCGTGTTCAACTTGAAGCACGAATGAGTGGCAACAACGTCCATGAGCTTCTCCCATTCGAAACGGGGTTTGGCTTGTCACTTCTACCGGAACCCGATAGCGCCGACATATTTTTGGACTTTGAAGGTGATCCGTTCGTAGGTGAGAGCGGTCTCGAATACCTTACAGGATACGCCTGCCAAAACGAGGCCGGTGACTGGGAGCATCACGCATTGTGGGCGATAGATCGCGCCCAAGAACGGGCAGCGTTTGAGACGTTTGTTGATTTCGTGATGGCGCGCACGACGGCCAATCCAAACCTGCATATTTATCACTATGCACCATATGAACCATCGGCGATGAAAAGGCTTATGGGTCGGTATGCGACCCGCGAAGAAGAGATCGATCACATGCTCCGCTCAGGTCTATTCGTAGATCTTTACGGTGTGGTGCGTTCTGCCATTCGAGCAGGCGTTGAAAGTTACTCAATCAAGAAGCTGGAACCGTTTTTCGGATATGTACGCGATAAGCCGATGGCTGAGGCCAATCTAGCGTTGGCCCGACTACAAGCTGATCTGGAATTGGGAAATGCCGATTCCATCGCCGAAGAGACTAAAGCCGATGTTCTTGCTTACAACAAGGATGATTGCCTTGCGACTTTGAGCTTACGCGATTGGCTGGAAACTCTAAGAGCGGACGCGCTCGCGGAAGGCGCGGACATCCCGAGGCCCGAAAACAACGATGGGGAAATTTCCGATGATCTTTCTGAATGGATTGAGCGAATTAACGCGCTTGTCGAACGCCTAACAAATGACCTGCCGGATGATCCTGAAACATGGAATTCAGAGCAAAATGCACGATGGGTGTTAGCTCATACGCTCGATTTTCATAGGCGTGAGAACAAGGCCGTATGGTGGGAATTTTTTCGACTCAGCGATTTGTCGGCAGATGATCTCACGGATGAACGCGCAGCACTTTCAGGTTTAAGTTTCGACCAAGAAGTTGGCGGCACCGCGCGTGCCCCCATTCATCGCTACAGCTTTCCACCACAAGAAACAGACATGCGTGCGGGGGATTCCTTGATGCGCGAAGGTGGCGACAAATTTGGAACTGTTCATGACATATCGGTTGAGAATGGCTTTTTGGATATCAAGAAACGTCAGGACAGTAGGGACATAAATCCGCAAGCGGTATTTGCGCACAAAGTCATCAGTGCGCAGGTAATGGCTGACGCGCTCGTTCGCCTTGGAGATTTCGTTGTTGATAATGGGATTGAAGGCGAAGGAAACTATCAGGCGGCGCGAGACTTGTTACTTCGGCTTGATCCGCGAGGAGTTGATATGCCTCTAATTCAGGAAGATGAAACAACACTGGTCGCTGCAAAACGCATCGTCTGTGCGATGACATTCGGTATTTTGCCGGTTCAAGGACCGCCAGGCTCAGGCAAAACTTATGCCGGAAGTCGGATGATTTGCGAACTCGTTCGTCAAGGCAAAACCGTTGGAATTACCGCGAACAGTCACAAGGTCATTCGCAATCTTCTGGACGGTGTAGTGGAAGCATCCCATGAAATGGGAGTGGACCTCAATTGCCTTCAGAAGGTCTCAGAGCGCGAGGACGCCGTGAACCGGCTCGCCTTCACAAACGACAATGGAGAATTAGCGACCAGCCTTGGTTCCTCCGCTCAAGTAGGTGGCGCAACCGCCTGGTACTGGTCGCGTCTCGATGCGCAGGATTCGGTTGATGTTCTATTCGTTGATGAAGCTGCGCAAATGGCACTTGCAAATGTGTTGGCGATTTCCGGTGCAGCAAAAACGGTCGTTCTACTTGGTGATCCACAGCAGCTCGACCAGCCTGTTCAAGGGAGTCATCCCGACGGGACGGATATATCCGCACTGGCGCATTTGCTGGATGGAGAAGAAACCATCGCGGATCATCAAGGCCTATTTCTTGAAGAAACGTGGAGGCTTCACCCCACAATTTCTTCGTTTACATCCGATCTATTCTACGCCGGAAAGTTGGATTCGCGAGATCACAATAAGCGCCAGATCATAGAAAGCGACGGGTCGATATCGGGAGCCGGTTTATGGTATCTTCCGGTCGATCATGCAGGGAACATCAACGCGTCTTCGGAAGAGGCTGTTGCGATCGAAAGCCTCGTAAATGGCATCTTAAGTGGTAGTCCAACTTGGACGGATCGAAATGACGATTCACACCCGCTGACCGTGGACGATATTCTTATCATCACTCCCTACAACGCGCAGGTTTTCGAAATTCAACAGCGATTGCCAAACATACGTGTTGGCACCGTTGACAAGTTTCAAGGACAGGAAGCACCAATTGCAATTTATTCAACGGCCACATCAACACCAGCCGATGCGCCGCGTGGTATGGAATTTCTTTATAATCTGAACCGATTCAATGTCGCTACATCCAGAGCAAAATGCGCCTGCGTTCTTGTCGCGGCTCCAGCTCTTATGGAGGCAGACTGTCGCACACCTAAGCAGATGCAATTGGCGAATGCTTTTTGCCGTTATCAAGAATTAGCTTCTACAATCTCGTAAGCGATTTTCTGAGCAGTCCAATTCCATTAGGATGCGCGCAGTTGGCCGCTTAGATATTTTGTCTGCCTTCGTGTGTTTGAAATAACTGAGCTGCCTAGTCATTCGGCGAAGTGAACCGCCCCGGGATTGTCGGAGGCTCCAACTCTTGAGTAAATGGAGTCATCATGAGCAAGACAACGAACAAGTTTTCATCTGAAGTACGTGCCCGGGCGGTGCGGATGGTATTGGATCACGAGGGCGAGCATCCCTC
>JAJFHC010000249.1 GCA_021775835.1 Hyphomicrobiales bacterium
TCTTGAAGCCCGCGAAACTGTCGGACAGGTGCTGCTGGTCCGACGTTAGCGTATTGATGCAGAACACGCCGTTTTCCTTGAAAACCTGATTGGTCTCGCTGGACCGGTTTAAACAGACAAGCACGGTTGGCGGGGCATCCGTTACGGAACACACAGCGGACGCGGTCAAACCGCATTCACCGGCGCTGCCGGCGGTGGTTATGATGTGGACAGCTGCTCCAAGTCGGCTCATGGCTTCGCGAAAGTCGTCGCGCGTTACAGAACCGGCCGTTGGGGAGTGGGGAGCAGCCGGTTGTTCTGACGGATCGCTCATTGACCTTTTTTGAACGGCGGCTGGAAGATTGGCAAGGAGAAATTCTGTAAGGGTGCTGCGGTCGAGGGGCGAAGTTCCCTTAGGCTGAAGATCAGGTGTCGCCTTGCCAGATTGCGTTCAGATCATCACCATTGTTGTAACCGTCAACCGCCCAGCCATTCTCGTCATAGTCAGACATGCATTGCTCAGCCATGGCGACCATGGCATCCATCGCTCCGGAACCGCGTGCGTTGAACATTGTCTGGATCCGGATGTCTTCGTGGTTGCCGGCGTAGTTGCGTTCGTAGAGCTCATGGCGACCGCCGAATTCTGTTCCAATGGAGTCCCACAGCAGTTTCATGATCTTGATGCGCTCCTTGTAATCGATACCGTTTGATCCCCGGACATATTGCTTGAGATAGCGATCGACTTCAGGTGTTGCAAAGTCGCGAGCGCTGGAAGGTAGGTAAATCAGGGAGCTCGCAACGATTTTTTCGATGATGCTCTTGACCTTGGGGTATGCCTCGGTGGCGAAAACCCGGTAGGCCGTTCCGTTCTGGACGTTTGGCAACATGGCGCCGTCGACCCACTCCGTAGGGTTGTGCGCCATGGCGTCCGACAACGCCCAGAACAGGTTACGCCAGGCAATGACCTCGCCCAGTTGGGCCTGGTTGCCGCGAAACTCGTCGGAACCTGCGGCCCTGAGGGCCTTGATCAGTATACCGCAGATGAAGTCCATCTTGACGGCAAGCCTGGTGCAACCCTGGAATTGATAGCCTGCGAGAAAGCCTGAGCGCGGATAGAACGTGGTGATCTTGGAAATGTCCCGGTGCAACAGGACGTTCTCCCAGGGAATGAAGACATCATCGAAGACGAAAATGGCGTCGTTCTCGTCGAACCGGCTCGACAATGGATAATCATACGGCGTGCCCATGGCGGCCGCCTGCATTTCGTAGGACGCCCGGCAGAACAGCTTGACGCCCGGCTCGTTCATGGGAGCGATAAACATGACAGCCAGATCGCTGTCATTGATGGCCATGGCCGCATTCTGTCCCAGAAAATTGTAGTGGGTGAGGGCGGCAGAGGTTGCGACAACCTTTGCCCCGGACACCCGGATGCCGGCATCCGTTTCCTTGTCGATCGTGATGAAAACATCTTTGACCTGATCGGCGGCTTTGGCCCGGTCTATGGGCGGATTGACGATGGCGTGGTTCATGAACAGCACATTTTCCTGGGCACGGGCGTACCAGGCTTTGGCGTTGCCGGCGAAGTCGCCATAGAACTGGTTGTTGGCGCCAAGGGTGTTCATCAGGCTCGCCTTGTAATCGGGAGTACGGCCCATCCAGCCATACGACATGCGCGCCCAGGCAGCGATTGCCTGTTGCTGACCGACGACGTCGTCGCGTGATCGAGCAGACCGGAAAAACTTGTGGGTTCTGCCACCCGACCCGGTGTCAGTCTCACAGGTCAGGACCTCTTGCTGGCTTTCGTCATGGAGCGCGTCGTAGAGTTTCGCCAGGGACCGGGCCGAATTACGAAATGCCGGGTGGGTCGTGACGTCCTTGACGCGTTCGCCGTAGATCCAGACTTCGCGCTCGTCGCGTAAACTTTCAAGGAACTCGTCACCGGTGAAGGGGCGATTTTTTCCCGCAATAATGTCCTCTGGTTTTGCTCTGTCCGACATCGTGTACCTCCCGCTGGTCTCGTGGTGTTGCCGTTAAATTCAGGCTAGTCGGCAACCGGTTCCAAGCCTATGGAATTTTTCAGTGAAAGGTGGACGATTGGCGCGGATAGACTGAGATAATCGATATTGATAGACAGCCGTCGTCTGCAGATTGATGCAGCGGCGACTTGAGTTCAACCGCA
Source organism: Hyphomicrobiales bacterium (assembly GCA_021775835.1). The sequence continues at coordinate 2,159 of JAJFHC010000249.1, forward strand.
ATGAGCGGCAACAACAGTTTCAATAACTGTGTTGATGCAACCGCTTTCACGTCGCACCATTGCAGTCAATAATGTTGCGAGATGCCGGAGTGTCATTCGAAATGTCTGAAATACATTCACCGTTACTACACGTACGTCGCCTCTAATTTACGCGAGAGTTGTGCGGTAACGACAAATCAGCGATTATATCATTTGGGCATCTACCTGGGGGGTGTCGATGTTAGTTGAAGTGTTCCTTTGTTGAAGGGCATGACCCAGAGTGGATGACGAAAAAATCCTGTGGCGGGTGGCGTTGCTCGCAGTTTTTGCTGTCGTGGCTGATCTGTGGCTACGACGCCATGTGGGATTTGGCCTTGAAAACCCTATAAGACTGCTTGGGTATGCAGGAAGCCTGACATTGTTTTCAGGCGTTCTCGACTGGGCAATCGATAAGAAGCAAAAGGAAGCGTATTTCAAGCCGCTTCGCCTTTGGATTCGTCGAACGATTCTCGCGACACCGACTCTCGCGGCTCTCTATGTTGTGGGTCCGATATTTTCACTGATGTACAGTTCGGTGATTGTTCTGGCACCTGGCAACGGTAGCGCGGTCGTGGTCAGTGTGTCGGGTGTCGATGCAGAAGAACCAGAGGCAAAAAAGCGGCTGGCGAAAGGCGTCAAGTCCGTTCGGTTACTCAGGCCGGCGAACCCGTTCGGCCGGGATCTCAGGCTTTCTGTTTCTGGGTATGTCTCTAGAATCATTACTGTTTACCCGTTAACTGGCGTGACCATCGATCCGTCGAGGGATCTGCAGAGGTTGCCGAGTCTATTGTTTCGTCCGGCCTACAACGCCTTTCCCAGTCTCAAAGCTGGCGGAAAAATCGAAGTCCACGTTGTGGGAACCGATGCGGATGGGGGAGCCACGTGCCGCATGATCGCCGAAGCGATTGGCGGCGATCCGGTTCGTGCGTTCTCCGTGGGACCATCCCGGCCAACTCCGGCGCGTAGCGAGGCCATCTGGACGCTTGAACTCCAGTCTTCGAGTTTTGATGCCCAACAACAGGCCGAAGCCAGGCTTGCCTGGATCAGGCCGACCAGGATTGCGACCAAAGTGCTGCCAAAACCTGGCGATCGCCTTTATGTGGTCATAAAGACAAAGGTCAATAAGCCCAAGGCATCCATAGTCATCAATGTCGGTCAGCAGGTATTTCAGGATCATTTGGTGGCAGGAAAGGCAGCTGATCCTCCAAAGTGCGAGAAGCAATGACCATGATCTTGTTTCGCAACATTTGTTTCCTGGCCATGATTTGGTTTGTCGCGTCATGGCCAGATGGAGCCTTTGCCTTGTCCAGTGAACGGACCCGGCTTCACGTCACGTTCTCGCTTCCAGACGACCACTATCGAGACAATTTTTTGGATCCTGATCTGGTTGAAATAGAAGAATTGACTGCTGCGGGCATTGCGGAAGTGTTTAGCAAGGCGATGCCGTTCCTTGAATTCGGAGCGGACGTTCAGGCCGCTTACGGACTCAAGATTGAACTCGATCGTGCAGAGGGTAGCGGATCCAACCTGCCGGCGGAATTCGGATTTCATATTGCCCTGAGCGGACCAGGTGTTCCGCCCGACGCCAGGAGTTACCTGGTCTTCAGGCGCAAGGATCAGTTCAGTCAGATCATTGGAAGTCCCGACGAACTCCTTGCCGAGATTCGCGACAAGTTGGAATCTGCCGACCACAACCGGTTCATAAAGGAAGTTCTCAGCCACGTGCCCATCGCCAGGGAAGGTATGTTGACCGATGACCTTGAGGGTTGGATCATCGCGCGGGACCGGAAGAACCTGTGTTTTGACGGCGAAAGCCGTTTGATGGTGATCAACGATTTTCCGTTTCCCAATGCCGGCAGGGTCAAACACGCGTTTCAGGCGATCGTTCTCACCGCCAGCCGGCCTGAAATTATATTGCGCGTGGACAAGCGCGTGGTTGACACTGACATGCTTGCGAAACTCAAGGCGGCGGGAGCCGGTGAGATCGTGGTCATCAGCGTTTCTGTGCTGGAATTCACGCGGCGGTGCCCGTCACAGCCGATCCGGGGCGATCAGGTGGATTTCTCGAATGCGGGTGACAGCCAATGAACCCTCTTTGTCGTATCCGGATTGGGTTGGTTTTGGCCATAGCCGGCATTTTGCTTGGCCCCGTTAAAGGTGCAGCAGATGACTATCAGGATGCCAAGACGGCGGTCGACGAAGCTTTAGCCACGGGCAAGACCGGCAACTGGGAAAGCGCCGCCGGAGACCTTGTCAAGGCCAGGTCCTCTTGTGCCGACGGTGATTCCGGCAAGCCGTGCAGGCTCCTGATCGATTTCAATCTGGGGTATGCGTGGGAACAATACAGCGGGTCGGCTCCAGCCGCGAGCGAGACACTCTATTTGAAGCGCAGTGCAGTCGCCTATTTCAGAGTCCTGAAAGGAGCGCCCAAGCACCGGGCAACGTTGAAGAACCTTGCCCTGGTTCTCGGCAAACTTGGTGCGAGCGCCGCCCTTATAGATCTTCTCGGCCATGCCAGAACACACGCCCCTTCGAGAGTTTCGGAAATAGCAATTCTATTGGGTGATGCATTTAAGCGATCCGGACAAATTACCGATGCCTACAAGACCTATGCGGAAGCCGCCATGCGGAATCGCGATGATCCTGAGCCGGCACGGCGGCTGGTTGGATTGATGCGCGAGTTGCCGTCTCAGATGGCGAACGACCTCTGGAAGCGGCTCGATGACTGGCGTGATCGCATGCCCGGCGTTGCCCGCGACGGGTACCGCAGAGCAGTACGGTACTATATCGCAGACAGTCCCATTCGTGCTCGCCAGGCGTTGTCGCGCTGGGCGCTTCTTTCGGCGGGCGAGCGTGACCTCAGTACGAGCATCGTGCGGCAGGCATTCGCCGGGGTGGAGTGGGCTCTGCTCGACCAGTTGCTGGCTTATCTTGAGGAACTCGAGGGTCCCAACGAGATTGATTTCGAGACCAGGTCTTCGGTGTTGGATTTCATTGAACGTCGTTCGCGTGGTGAATCCAAATACGGGGCGTGGCTGGCTTCCGAGGAAAGCCGGCATGTTCTGGCGGCTGCAGCCCTGGCAGCAGGACACCGTTCGATCCTTCAGAAGGCGCCTAGGCAAGCCCAATTCCAGTGGTTGGTCGGCCTGCAGGCCAGCCCCCTGAACGGTTCCTATGTTCACAGTGAACTCCGGCAGTCGCCCTTTGTCCGGCTGGATTTGTTGACGGAACTGATGTGGCTGCAATTCCGGTTCCCGGAACTGGATCCCGCGCGCGACAAGGTCGACGGGTTCATCAGGATGCTGTTTGAAGGTAAGGGTGAGGCATACGCCGCCGGAGATCTGGAGGCCATTCAGCGTCACCACACTGTGCTTGGAGAAATCTACGCAGCCGAGGGTATCTGGACCAGTTCCTCGCCGTATTCGAATGCCATATTTCAGTTGAGGAATGCCATTGAAACGGCTGACCGACGCGATGTCGTCCGACAGGTCGGACCAAAACAGCAATTGCCGAAGCTGAAGGAACTCCTGGCGACCGGTTATGCCAAGACAGGCAACAAGAAAGCAGCATCAAAGGCCGCGATGGCGGCGTCTCTGGCTTACCAGGCGGTCGGCGATGCGGCTAAAGCCAAGTCTCTGGCTGATTATGCCAAAGATATCAATCCGATAGATAAGGTTGTCATTCCCAAAATTAGGTGCAGGGATGGCAATGTAAGAAACAGAAAATGCACCTGTCGTCGAGGCTGGCGCCGGGTTCTGATCGGGGTAAATGCCTATCGATGTTTTAAACCCAAACTGGTCTGCCGGGATGGCAGGATCGCCGATGGCAAATGCACTTGTTCACGCGGTTGGCGCCGGGTCCCGACTGGTGTAAATGCCTTTCGTTGCTTCAAACCCAAACTCGTCTGTCGGGATGGCCGGATTGCGGGCGGCAGATGCACTTGTTCGCGTGGCTGGCGCCGCGCCCCGATTGGGGTAAATGCCTTCCATTGCTTCAAACCCAAACTCGTCTGTCGGGATGGCCGGATTACTGGTGGCAAGTGCGCTTGTTCGCGTGGTTGGCGTCGGGTCCCGATTGGGGTAAATGCCTACCGTTGCTTCAAGCCCAAGCTGGTTTGCCGGGATGGCCGGATTGCTGGTGGCAAGTGCACTTGTTCACGTGACTGGCGTCGGGTTCTGACCGGCGTAAATGCCTACCGGTGTTTTAAAGCCAAACTCGTCTGCCAGGATGGCAGGATTGTCCGTGGTAAATGCATTTGTTCGCGAAACTCGCGGCGAATCCGGACCGGCGTCAATGCTTACCGCTGCGTCAAACCGAAACTCGTCTGCAGGAACGGCGAGATAAAAAGCGGTAAGTGCATTTGTCCGCGGGGAACAAAACTCTCGCAAGTTGTCCGGAATGTCTTCGTCTGCAGATAATGCTGAGTTGCGGCAGGAGACGACATGGGGGGCATGCGTTGCTTGACTGGAGCGAGCACGAAATACCGCAAATGGGCTGATTCCATGTGAATGTGAGCAAGTTTTCGTGCAACAATCGGGCATATTACGGACGTATCGCAGTATTATGGAAATGCCTTTCCCGCCATGTCCAGAACCGCCAGCAACCGCATCCGTATCGTTACAGCGGATAAAAATACCCTGATCCTGCAGGGACTGAAATCTGTGCTGGGAAGTGACAAACGATATGAACTGGTAGCACAGGTGCAAACTGGCGGGCATTTTCTGGATGTCTGCGATGCCCTGGATTTCGAGATCGGGATCATTGGCTGGGAACTGCCGGACATGAGTGGCCAACGGGTCCTCGAAGCCGTTAGTGAACGCAGTGGTCACAAGCGGCTGATTGTCTACACCGGGGCCTCAGGCGCCGAAGTCATTCGCCGCGTGATGAAACACGGTGGATATGGGTTCTGCTGCAAGACTGAACCCATCGACCGCCTAGTCGATACGGTCAATGCGGTTGCCAACGGGAGAATGTGTTTTCCGTTCATTGATGTGAAATCGCTTTATGTGGACCCGCTTGGCCAGTTGACGGCACGAGAGCGCGAACTCCTGGCAGCGCTTGCGGATGGCTGGACAAACCATCAGATTGCCAACCGGTTCGGGATCTCCCAGAACACGGTCAAGTTTCATCTCAAGAATCTATACGATAAACTGGAAATCAAGAATCGCGCCATGGCGGCGGCTCTCTACGCCTCGCGTGTCGGTTCAGGTTAAGAGGTCTGATGGGCAACGAGGATGCGCCGACAGTTCAGATGCTGGAACGTGCGCTCGAAGAGAGCAGAATAGATTCTACATCCGATGCACGGTGGAACCTTGTGAGCAGTCTGCGTGATCGCGCACCAGATGACGTTTTTCCTCAGGCAGAGAAATGGTGTGCAAGCGAGGACTGGCGGGAACGCGAACTCGGTACGGACTTGCTTGTCAATGGTTGGAACCTGGATCCTGAACTGAGTTTCCCCATGAAACCGGAAGCCGGTCGACTGCTACAATCCCTGTTGCAGGACCCGCATCCAGATGTGGTTGTCTCTGCCATTCATGCCGCTGCACATTTGGATGTTTCCTACGAACTGTTGTCCGATCGTATGGATTTGGCTGTTCACGAATCGACTTCAGTGCGCCACGCGATGGCCTCCAGTATTCACGTGCAAGATACCGGAAAAAACGAATTTCGCATGCTTCTGGCCCTGATGCAGGATGAGGACCATGAGGTGCGGAATTGGGCAATATTCAACCTGGGAACACAATCCAATATTGATGGCACCGAGATTCGAGAGGCGTTGCGTGCAGGCCTCAAGGATTCATTTGTCCTGGCAAGGATGGAAGCCGTTACCGGGCTTGCAAGGCGCGGGGATGCCGTTGTCATCCCAATCATCCGCGACGCTCTTGAGCAGGGATCACACGCCGACGATTTCCATTTGATGGACGACTGGCTGGAGGCCGCGGCTGAAATAGCCTCACCTGAACTGCTGCCCAGCCTCGAGGGACTACGGACGACATTCGATGATGATCTGGACCCATTGAATTTGGCAATCCGCCGGTGCCGTGGCGAGATCAGCCCCGATGGCGTCAGTTTCGGCCTTTTACAAGAATGATGAGTTTAGGCATTGACCCCAAGTGCGCGCGCCAATGACGGGAAGTCGTCGACAATGATGTCGTTTGCCGGGTTGGGTTCGGGGTCCGGCGGACCGGCAGAGCCCCATTCATCAGGCCTTCGCACGAATGCCGTCTTGAAACCTTGTGACCGTGCGGCATCCAGGTCGAAATTGTGGCAGGCAACCATGCAGCATTCCGACGGGTCCAGTTGCAGAAAACGGGCCGCCGTTTGATAGGATTCGGGTAGAAGTTTGTATTTGCCGATCGCTTCGCACGATATTACAGCGTCCCAGCTCAGACCATTGTGCTTTGCCGTGTCGATGATGATCCGAAAGCTGAGGATCGTGAACGATGCGCAGATGTAGGCCTCGCGTAGTTTTGGCAGGACCGGTGGAAAATCCGGCCAACAATCGAAGCTGTGAACTCCGTTCCAGGCTATGGCATGACGCTCCTCGTCCGTGAATGCCCCCAGTCCATTCTCCTCGAGGACTTCGTTAAGAGCGGATCGATGGGCGCCGTCGAAATTGTATGCCGGCGGTTCATGCTCACCAAGGTTGAGCATCCGGCCCAGTGACCGTTTTCGTATTTCGTTGGCAAGTGCCGGCCAGTCCCGTTCAAGCCCGTAGCGGGACGCGGTCTGGGCGAGGGCGGTGCTGAAACCCGTATGCCAGTCCAGAATTGTGCCGCCTGTGTCAAATGTCAGGGCCTTCACGCCGTCGAGCGACATCATCACTTCTCCTGTTTCCTGCTTGAAGCATCCAGTTGCTCCACACTCCCCGGGGAATGTCAACAAACACTCCCGTGGGCTCCATTGCTTTCCCGGACACCGAGATGCCCTCGGGGGACGCCGTACGAACCTTCTGACCAATCAGGTAGGGGGTAACCTACCCGTCGGGCGAAATGATCCTACAAATAAGAGTTCGTTTTCCCCTTAGTCCGGGTGTGTGCGAAGCCCGGAAATCCTGAGAAGTTCTTTGGGCGGATGGGACGGTCGTTGATCGCCCAGCAGGTTGCCACCAGAATCTTCTCTCTCAACGGTGGTCGACCAGGCGTTTCATCGGTCCGGGGCCCCATCCGCACCCTTTTCCCGGGT
>JAJFHC010000250.1 GCA_021775835.1 Hyphomicrobiales bacterium
CAGAACGATCGACTTCACCTTGTCAAAATCGTCGATCTTCTTGCCCATGCGAAAGGCGAGATCGATCAGCGCCTGTGACTGATATTCCGCAGAGTGCTCCTTCGTATAAGTGTCCATGATCCCGCGCTTGGACTCGCCTTTGGCCGGCAGCGGCACATGATAGGCGGGCTCATAGGGCGAGCCGCCCTTGTCGCGTTCCGTGCGCCCGTTGAGGATAAAGGAAATAACCGAGTCCTCGCCCTCATAGATCGGGCTCGGGGCGCCCTCGCCGCGCATGCAGCGGTCGACCGCTTCAATCGCCTGCTTGCCCGCATAGGCCGGCGCAAACGCCTTCCATGAGGAAATCTCACCCTTGCGCGACTGACGCGTCGTAACGGTCGTGTGCAGGCCCTGCTGTATGGATTGATAGATAATCTCCGTATCAAGACCAAGCAGCGTTCCAACGCCGGCGGCTGCCGATGGGCCGATATGGGCGATGTGGTCAATTTTGTGCTCATGCAGGCAGATCGACTTCACCAGATCAACCTGAATTTCATAGCCCGTTGCAATGCCCCGCAAGAGCGCGTCGCCGCTGCAACCCATTTGCTGCGCGACCGCGAGGATCGGCGGTATATTGTCGCCCGGATGTGAGTATTCCGCAGCGAGAAATGTGTCGTGAAAATCAAGCTCGCGCACCGCCGTGCCGTTCGCCCATGTGGCCCATTCAGCGCATACGCGATGCGTCGCCGGCAGACCAAAGAGGGTCGCACCGCCATCGCGCAAATGCGCGTTCGCCATCGCCCGCGCCGATTTGATCGGCGAGCGATTGAGCGAGGCAATCCCGACCGATGCGTTATCGATGATGCGGTTGATGATCATGTCCGTGACGTCGTCGTCGATGGCGACCGGGTCCGCAGCAACCTCGGCGATCTTCCAGGCGAGTTGATCCTCGCGCTTCAAATTATCCTTGGAGCGATGCGCGCGAACGTCGTGAGTGATCATCTTCTTCCTCGTTTTTGTGTGGTTGGCGCGTACATGGGCCGGCTGCGACAGGCTGTCCATGGGGAGAACCGGCGGCAAACCGCCTCTGGAAAACTTTTCCTAGAAAAACAACAGCTTAATGGCCATTGCCGCCAGCGCCACATAAAACACGCGCTTGATCAACGCCTCGCCCTTGGCGATCGCGGCATTGGCGCCGAGCCAACCGCCGACAGCGAACCCCGCCGCAAGCGCGATGCCGAGCGCCCATTCGATTTCGACCTGGCTTGCAAAGACCGCAAGCGCCACCAGCGAAAACGTAAGCGCGATAAAAACCTTATGCATGTTGGTGCGCACAAGATCTAATCCCATGACGCGATTGAGGATCGGCATCAGGATGAAGCCGACGCCGATCTGGATAAAGCCGCCCCAGAACCCCGCGCCGACCATCAGCACATGACCAAGCGCGAGATTACGCACCTCGCCTTCGTTCTGAAGTTTCTTTTTCCCGGCGCCGGTCATCATCAGCGCGACAACGACAAGCATAATTACCGCCAGCGCGCGCTCAAACCAGACGCCATCGAGACGCGCGCCGAGCATGGCGCCGAAAAACGCGCCGACGGATGCGCAAGCTGCAAGCGTCGCGCTCAGGCGAAAATCCGAAAACCCTTTGCGGAAAAACCCCCACACCGCGAAAATGTTTTGCGCAATGATACCGATCCGATTTGTGCCGTTCGCAACCGGGCCCGGCATGCCGAGAAACACCATGACGGGTACCGAAAGGATCGACCCGCCGCCGGCAAGCACATTGATCCAGCCGGAAACGACGCCGGTGACGAAAAGCAGTCCGATTTTCCAGAGTTCGATTTCCACGACCGGCTCCCATCAAAGCGCACCGGTCTTGGCCGATCAGGTGCGGAATGCAATCCCATTGGCTACACCAATGGCGACACCAATGGCGACTGGCCATCAAAGAGTTGGGATAATTCCCACGATCATAGTGCTTGAAAAGCCCATTCTTCGCCATTATAGCAGAGAATGAACGTAAATCACTTGTTTTTCAACACAATTATGGGACTTATCCCACGATGGATGAAATTAACAGCGTAATCCGACGGGCGAAAGCGGCAGCCGACGCAACCGGCGTCTCTCATTCAACGATGTCTCGCAAATTGTTCAATGACGGCAAGGCGATAACGCGGCTCGAAAAAGGCGGCCAGTGCACCCTCAAAACGCTTGAAGCCGCGAAGGCGCGGCTCGCGACGCTTGAGTCAGACGCAACGACGCTAGCTCGCGCCGCGCCAGCGGCTGCAGGAGACAACATCATCAGTAAGCAGAAGATGACGCATCTCGACCGGCTGGAAGCCGAAGCGATCCACATCATGCGCGAAGTGGCGGCCGAAGCAGAAAACCCGGTGATGCTTTACTCCGTCGGCAAAGACTCTGCAGTCATGCTGCACCTCGCCATGAAGGCGTTTTATCCGTCAAAACCGCCCTTCCCGGTCATGCATGTAGACACCACGTGGAAGTTTCGCGAGATGATCAAGTTTCGCGACGACACGGCGAAGCGGCTCGGCCTCGATCTGATCGTGCATATAAATGATGAGGGCGTTCGTCAGGGGATCAATCCGTTTACGCACGGCAGTCAGGTCCACACTGACATCATGAAAACGCAGTCACTGAAACAGGCGCTTGATAAATACGGGTTCGACGCAGCATTTGGCGGTGCGCGGCGCGATGAAGAAAAGTCACGTGCGAAAGAGCGCATATTCTCGTTCCGGGCTGCCGGTCATCGGTGGGACCCAAAAAATCAGCGCCCGGAGCTTTGGTCGATTTTTAACACCCGTATCAACAAGGGCGAGTCGATCCGCGTATTCCCGATATCAAATTGGACGGAGCTTGATATCTGGCAATATATTTATCGCGAAAATATCCCGATTGTACCG
>JAJFHC010000026.1 GCA_021775835.1 Hyphomicrobiales bacterium
AATGTCGCCATCCCGCTTGAACTCAATGGCCGGTCGGATGCCGAAGCCCGCGCCGGGGACGGTCTTGAACGGGTGGGGCTGGGACACCGCTTGACCCATTATCCCGGCCAACTTTCCGGTGGCGAACAGCAGCGGGTAGCCCTTGCCCGGGCCCTGGCGTCGGGCGCCAAAGTCCTCCTGGCCGATGAGCCGACCGGCAATCTGGATCAGGCGACCGGTGAACAGATCATCGATCTTCTGTTCGATGTCCGGCAGGAGCGGGACATGACACTGCTGCTGATCACCCATGACCAGGCACTTGCTGAAAAGTGTGAGCGGGTCGTCTCCCTCGCCGACGGTCAGATTGTATCCGACGACCGCCAAGGCGACGGCGCGCAGCGGCAGGAAGCGGTGTGAGCGGCGGTCCGTTGTATCTGCGCCTGGCCTTGCGGGAACTGCGGTCGGGTACACAAGGTTTCCGCATTTTTCTGCTTTGCCTGATTCTGGGTGTTGCAGCGATTGCCGCCGTGGGATCGTTCTCCGCATCACTGAAAGGTGGCATGGCACAGGAAGGACGTTCCATCCTGGGCGGGGACATCGAGCTGACGCTGGTTCATGTGGAAATGCCTGCCGAGCAGCGTTCGTTCGTCGACAGCCTCGGGACGATCAGCCGGGTCGCCACCCTGCGGGCCATGGCAAGGCCCTTGCAGGGGGATGCCCGAGGGCTGGTGGAAGTCAAGGCGGTCGAAGACAGCTATCCGCTGTTCGGTTCCCTGGCCTTGAACGGATCGGGTGATTTGCGCCAGGCGATCGGCGTGAAGGGCGACGGTTGGGGGGCGGTGGTGGAAGAAACCCTTCTGGCAAAACTCGGCGTCGAGGTTGGCGAACAGTTGAAAGTCGGCGAGGCTCTGATCACGATTGTCGATACGATTGCCCGTGAGCCCGACAGAATCGCCTCGGGCATGGCCATCGGACCGCGGCTGTTGATCTCGCAGGAAGCCTTGAAAGCCACCGCGCTGGTGCAGCCGGGAAGCCTGGTGCGCTGGCGCTACCGGGTCCGGCTCGATGATGCCTTTGCGGCGAACGTGAACGATACGCTCGATCGCCTGAAGCAGCAGTTCCCCGATGCCGGTTGGCAGATCCGGGACCGATCGAACGGAGCGCCGGGCATGCGACGGTTCGTCGACCGCCTGACGTTGTTCTTGACCCTGGTCGGTCTGACAGCGTTGCTCGTGGGCGGCGTCGGTGTCGGCAATGGGGTCAAGAGCTACCTGGACAGCAAGCGCGATGTCATCGCGACCTACAAGAGCCTTGGCGCCAGTGGCGATCTGATTTTTCGCATTTATCTGGCACAGGTGCTTGTTCTGGCGGTCATTGCCATCATCGTGGGTCTGGTCGCCGGCGCTCTCCTGCCGGTTGTCGTCGGTTTCGCGGTCGAGACGGTGTTGCCGCTGCCGATCCGGCTCGGAATCTACGCGCAGCCCCTCATTCTGGCAGCCGCGTTTGGTCTACTGACTACTGTGACGTTCGCGGTATGGCCGCTTGGCCGGGCTCGGGATGTGCCGGCAAGCGCCCTGTTCCGCGATGTGGTTGCTCCGTCCCGCAGGCGGCCGCAATTCAAATACATTGTAGCCATTGTCGTCGCACTGGGCGTTCTTGCAACCCTTGCCATCATCATGGCCGACGACCGTCGGATCACGATGTTCTATGTGGCGGGTGCGGCCGTCAGTTTCGCGCTTCTGTGGCTGATCGCACAAGGGCTGATGTTCTTGGCAGCCCGGGCGCCACGACCACGCCAGCCCGAATTCCGGCTGGGGCTTGCCAACCTTCACCGGCCCGGCGCGCCGACGCCCAGTGTCGTTCTCTCCCTGGGACTTGGCCTGACCCTGCTGGTGACCCTGTCCCTGATCGACGCCAACATGTCACGCGAACTCAACGCCCGCATGCCGGCGCTCTCGCCATCGTTCTTCTTTGTCGACATACAACCTGACCAGCTCGACGGTTTCGAGGCACTTGTGCGCAAGACGTCGCCTGACGCTTCGATTGACCGGGTGCCGATGCTGCGCGGGCGAATCGTCCGGCTCAAGGACAAGCCGGTCGGAGAGATCAAGCCATCGCCGGACGCGGCGTGGGTCATCAGCGGATCGCGGGCAGTCACATATTCCGACGTTCTGCCGAAGAACTCCACTCTGGAACGCGGTGAGTGGTGGGCGGCCGACTACAGCGGACCGCCCCTGGTTTCGTTCGTCGATGATCTGGCGCGCGGCCTTGGCCTGGATATCGGGGACGATGTCACGATCAATGTGCTGGGGCGCGAGATAACCGCCCGTATTGCCAACACCCGTTCGGTTGAATGGGGGACACTTCGGATCAATACGGTCATGGTGTTCTCCTCCAGTGCCCTGAAGGGTGCGCCGCATACGCATCTGGCGACTGTAACCATGGACGAGGCGGGAGAGTTACCCCTCCTGCGCAAGGTGAGCGATGCCTATCCGAATATCACGGCGGTACGCATCAAGGAGGTCCTGGACACAGTCAATGGTCTGTTGAGCAAATTGCTGCTCGCGATCAGAGGGGCAAGCGGCATTGCCCTGCTCGCCGGGGTTCTGGTGCTTGCCGGCGCCATGGCGGCCGGTCACCGTAGCCGGATATATGATGCTGTGGTGCTCAAGACCGTCGGGGCCACGCGGAAACGGCTGATGACAAGTTATGTCTTCGAGTTTGCCGTGCTTGGGCTGGCCACGGCAGTCTTCGCCGTGTTGGCCGGGACTGCGGCCTCGTATCTTGTGGTGCGGTTTGCCATGGACGTGGGCTGGGTGTTCCTGCCGGCAATCGCCGGCTGGACCGTGGTGGGGGCAACCCTTGTGACTGTCGCCCTGGGCCTTGCCGGGACCTGGCGTGTGCTTGGCCAGAAAGCGGCGCCGGTTCTCAGAACCCGTGCCTGAGGTGGTTGTGGCTGTCCTGTCGAGTTTGTTCAAACAATATTAACTAAAATCACCAGACATCTTGCAAATGGGACGGGAAATAACCATATTCCGATCAATTGCGTTCGTTTGAGGGAAAAGGAAGATTTAATGGCTGATTATGACAACGGCGGCATGACGCGGACACAGAGTTCTGTGGGCCGTGCTGCGGCGCACGACATCGACGAAGGTCTGCGCAGCTATATGCTTCGCGTCTACAACTACATGGCGATAGGACTCCTGATTACCGGAGTGGCCGCGTACGGGGTTCACCTGTTGTCGTTTGATTCAACAACGGGCGGCTTAACCGCGCTGGGCAGTGCTCTTTACCTCAGCCCGCTCAAGTGGGTTGTCATGCTGGCACCCCTCGGAATGGTCTTCTTCCTGAGTGCCAGGGTGAACAAGATGAGTGTCAGTGGCGCCCAGATTACGTTCTGGATCTTTGCTGCACTGATGGGGATTTCACTGTCCTCGATCTTTATGGTTTATACCGGCGCCAGCATCACGAGGGTGTTTTTCATCACGGCGGCGTCCTTCGGCGCTCTCAGCCTGTTCGGCTACACCACAAAGAAGGATATTTCCGGCTGGGGATCGTTCCTTTTCATGGGGCTGATAGGCATAATCATCGCGTCGATTGTGAACATCTTCCTCGGCAGTTCAGCGCTCCAGTTTGCGATTTCCGTAATCGGCGTGCTCGTGTTTGCCGGCCTGACCGCGTATGACACGCAGCAGATCAAGGAAATGTATTTCGAAGGCGACGGTGCACTCGCCCAGGGTCGCAAGGCGATCATGGGTGCGCTGAGGCTCTACCTCGATTTCATCAACCTGTTCATTATGTTGTTGTCGCTGTTTGGCAACCGCGAATAGCAGGTTCGAAACATTTTGACAAAACCCCCGGCGTCCTGGACGACCGGGGGTTTTTGTTTGGGTGGATGGCGTTCGCGGGCGTCACACCTGCGCTAGATGCGAGGGTCCGCTGATTCGACAGAAGGATTGCGACTCAGGTCTGGTTCTTTGCGACCATCAAGCTCGAGTTGCCCCCAGAACGCCCTCAGGCGATCACCAGGTGGGGTTTCCGGTCGATGGCGCGCAATACCTGTGCAAGGTCTTGCCCGCGCTTGAGGATCAGTCCTGTGGCCGTGACGATCGAATACGTGCCCTGCTTGCGGGCAAGGCGGGGTTGTTTTTCGATACGGTATAGGGGCATTTCGCTGCTACGGCGGAAAATCGAGAACACAGCCTTGTCCCGGGTTGCATCAATTGCGTAGTCGCGCCACTCGCCGTCAGCGACCCGTCGACCGTAAACCTTCAGTATTTCAGTCAGTTCGCGACGATGGAAAAATGTCTGTTCCGGCCATTTGCCGTCAGATTTGCGGGCGTCCAGGCCGTCAGCAATGGGTCCCGGCTGTGAATTTCGGGTCGCGGATGCAGGCGATCGCGACCCAAACAACGCTATGGGCTCACTGTCACTCATTGCGCCTCCTTCTCATGCGTGTCGTCAAAACAATACCCAACCATGTTCCCTCAGACACAGGCCGATGGCAAGGCCTGCTTTGTCAAGCAACCTCACGGACGTTCTATTGGTTTTTGAATCTTTTCTGCTGAACAGGAAATAAATCACATTTTCGCCCTAGTTCAGCCCTTCCGAAGCCAAATTGAAACGCGATCTTGTCATCGTTGCCTCTAAGGCCCGGCTCTTAAAAGGCTCTCGGAAATCTCAGCCCCCCAGCCCCCCGAGACCCAATTGAGCCGGGCCAATTTTTTTCCCAGTAAATGTTGCGTTCCGCGTATCGGTTTTAGTGTCTGCGTAATGGTTTAGGCAGTCCGGGAACAGACGATGACGGAAGATTCAATCGACCTGGATCGATGCATCTGGGACAGCGATTACCGCCAGCACGTGAAACAGTGCCTGAACACGTCAGGCGCGGACGGTGGTATGTACTTACACGAAAAAATGCGCAGCAAACTGGCACGCTACTGGGCGGCATTTTCACGCCGTGAGGATGAAACTACTTGATTTGTAGCGATACCTGAACAATATCACCCGCGAAATCTATCTTCAGAACATCAAAGGGATGATCAAGCGGTGAGTGAACAACAGGCGCCAGAAACGGCAGCGGAAACACCTTCGTCTCATGAATTCCAGGCGGAGGTCTCCAAACTTCTGCATCTCATGGTGCATTCGGTCTATTCGGAACCGGAAGTATTCCTGAGGGAACTGGTATCGAACGCGGCCGATGCCTGCGACAAACTGCGTTATGCCGCGATTACAGAACCGGACCTGCTGGCGACCGACCCGCAACTGGCGATCACGCTGACAACCGACAAGGACGCCGGAACGTTGACAGTGGCCGACAACGGCATCGGCATGAACCATGACGAACTGGTTGAAAACCTGGGAACGATCGCACGGTCGGGGACCAAGGCTTTCATGGAAAGCATGGCTGACGGCAAGGGCGATGTTGCGCTTATCGGGCAGTTTGGTGTGGGTTTCTATTCCGCGTTCATCGTGGCGGAAAAAGTCGATGTATTTTCGAAACGCGCCGGCAATGACGAAGTCTGGCATTGGTCGTCGAACGGCACGGACGCCTTCACGGTGGAACCGGCAAGTGCCGATGATTACCCCCGTGGGACGACCATTATTCTGAAAATCAATGATGACTCCAAGGAATTCCTGGAGCCCTACCGTCTCGAAAACATCGTAAAAACCTATTCCGATCACGTGGCCCTGCCGATCCGGCTTGAGGAGAAAGGCGCAGACGCGACTGCAGAGGTCCGCCAGCTCAATACTGCCGGCGCCTTGTGGGCGCGGCCAAAATCAGAAATCGAAAAGGAACAGTACAAGGAATTCTACGGTCACGTGGCGGGTGCCTTCGATGATCCTGCCATCACGATCCATTACCGGGCAGAAGGGCGCAATGAGTACACCGTACTCCTGTTCGTCCCTGGCCAAGCGCCTTTCGATCTCTTCGATCCTTCACGGCAGGGGCGGATCAAGCTTTATGTCCGGCGGGTCTACATCACCGACGATGCGGATCTGCTGCCGAGTTATCTGCGGTTTATGCGCGGCATTGTCGATTCCGAGGACATGCCCCTCAACCTCAGCCGTGAAATGCTGCAGAACAATCCGATCGTGGCTGCCATCCGCAAGGCAGTTGCCAATCGGGTGCTGAGCGAACTGAAAAAGACCGCAGAAAAAGACGCTGATCTCTACAAGACCGTCTGGTCGACGTTCGGCTCGGTGCTGAAGGAAGGGCTCTACGAAGACATGGAACGGCGTGACGATCTGCTGGAGCTCGTGCGTTTCAAGAGCACGTCGAGCGATGAGGAGACACGCAGCCTGAAAGACTACGTAGCCGACATGGCGGAAAACCAGACTGCCATCTACTACGTTACCGGCGACAAGGAAGCGCAGATATCCAATAGTCCGCAAATCGAAGGCTACAAGGCCCGCGGCCTCGAGGTGTTGCTGCTGACCGACCCGGTGGATAGCTTCTGGACGACAACCGTGCTGGGTTACGACGGCAAACCGTTTAAATCGGTGACCCAGGGCTCTGCCGACCTCGATAGCATTCCGACCAAGGAAGCCGACAAGGACGCGGCGGAGGATACAAAGGACGATGTCGATGAATCCGCCTTTGTCACTCTGGTAGCGGCGATCAAGCAGACCCTGGGCGACCAAGTGTCGGAGGTTAAACGCTCGCAACGACTGACCACCAGCCCGGTGTGTCTGGTGGCGGACGACAAGGGAATGGACCGGGGATTGGAAAAGATACTGGCCCATCGCGCCGACAACGCCATGCCGTCGGTTGCCCGGGTCCTGGAACTGAATGCCGGCCACGAGGTCATCAAGGCGCTTGCGGAGCGGGCGAAGTCAGGGGTCACGCCGGATCTGGAAGATGCGGCCCGGCTGCTTTACGACCAGGCACTGATTCTTGAAGGTGAAACCGTCTCTGATCCGGCCGGCTTCTCGGCCCGGCTGACAAAGCTCATGGCAGGTGCCTAGACCTGGAAGCCGAACAAGGATGGTTGTAGAGGTCTCCGTGTCCAGCGCGAGGCCGAGGACGACAATCGGGATGGCTCCGGAGCGTCTCTTCGGGACTCTCGTTCAGTTCCCCATCCAGTCGTCAATCGCGGCCGCACCGATAATCGGCCCGCTGCCATTGACCTGGAGGAACACCGCACAACCGTCATAACCCTGGTTCACGATATCGGTCTTGGGCAGTTGGATTTCGATCGGCTTGCCGGACCATTTGCCGATCGGAGTCATCTGGCGTACCACGTTGAAGTAGCTAATGGCTTTGCCGGCATTTTCGCCACGGCGAATCGTGATGTCCTCTTTCTTGGTATAATACGCCAACCAGAGTGTT
>JAJFHC010000251.1 GCA_021775835.1 Hyphomicrobiales bacterium
CGGAACCTGCGTCAATGTTGGCTGTATCCCGACCAAAGCGCTGGTCGCCAGCGCACGGGCCGCCCATATGGCGCGGCGCGGTGGCGATTTCGGCGTCGCCATCGACGGGCCGGTCACGGTCGACATGAAGAAGGTCAAGGCGCGCAAGGACGCGATCGTCAAGCAGTCCAACGAGGGGGTCACCAACTGGCTCAAGAATATGGAAAACCTGACTGTTTTTGAAGGGCATGGCCGTATGGAGGGCCCCAATCTTGTCCGGGTCAACGGCGATCTGCTGGAAGCCGAGAAGATTGTTCTCAACGTCGGAGGGCGGCCTAGCGTGCCTGACATGCCAGGGATTGGAGATGTCGATTTCCTGACCAGTTCCGGCATGATGGAGCTCGACTTTCTGCCAGAACATCTGATCATTATCGGCGGTAGTTACATCGGGCTTGAGTTTGCACAAATGTACAGGCGCTTCGGGAGCCGGGTCACGGTCGTCCAGAAGGGGGCAAAATTGATCGGCCGCGAGGACGCCGAAGTGTCCGACGCGGTACGCGAGATCCTTGAGAACGAAGGCATTGACGTCCGGCTCGATGCCAACTGCATCGGGTTGGGCCGGCGTAACGGCCAGGTGACGGTGACGGCGAGTTGCGAACCGGGCAACGAAGAAATCGTCGGCAGCCATGTGCTGCTTGCCGTCGGGCGCAGCCCCAACACCCACGACCTGGGCCTGGATGCGGCCGGTGTCGAAACCAACGCGCGCGGCTACATCGTCGTTGACGATGCCCTCAGCACCAATGTGCCGGGGATCTGGGCCATTGGCGATGCCAACGGCAAAGGCGCCTTCACCCACACCTCATACAATGACTATGAGATTCTCGCCGCCAATCTGTTCGACAATGACCCAAGGCGAGTGTCCGACCGCATCACCACCTATGGGCTGTTCATCGATCCGCCATTGGGGCGGGTCGGATTGACGGAATCCCAGGTCCGCGCATCTGGCCGCAAGGCGCTGATCGGCACGATGCCGATGGCGCGTGTTGGCCGGGCCCGTGAGCGCAGTGAAACCCAGGGGTTGATGAAAATACTGATCGACGAGGAAACCAAGAAGATACTCGGCGCGGCAATTCTGGGAATCGGTGGCGATGAAGTAATCCACTCCCTGACCGACATAATGTACGCTGGCGCCCCCTACACCGTGATTCAGCGTGCAATGCACATTCATCCGACCGTCACCGAGTTGATCCCGACGATGCTGGGAGATCTGAGGCCGTTGGAATAGTCCCCGTTGGGGATTGCTGGATTGAACAAGCGATTTGCGTTCGCATCATGCCGTAGAGAGCGCTTACGGTTTGTCTGTTACGGGCAGGCCGGCAACCCCTTTGCAACAATTCACAACAGCAATGTCTAAGAACGGTAACTGAATGGATGATGCCTTGTGTTGGCGGTCAGAGCGTCTGCTCTTGGCCTCCTTTTCACCGTTGAATTGGCGGCCCGAATACGGAGGTTTTTTGCCCACTGCAGACATCCACACTCCAATGTGAAACGGCAGTTGAGCGGACATTGCTGCCGTCGATACCTACGTAGCGACGGCTTGCAAGGCGGTTATTCGGCGGCATGCAACGACAACGGTTCTTGGAACTCTTGGGCAATCTCGTTGACCAGAGCCTTGACCGATGCTGATCGGCTCTTGGGATTGGTGCGGGCAATGAAAGTGATGTCGGGTGGCGGCGGGAACAGGTTCTCTATCACTTCAATGTCCGGCGTCACATGCATTCCATTCAGCAAGGCAATGCCAAGCCCTGAGCGAACACCAGACTGAATCCCTGCCGCACTGGGACACTCAAGGACTTTCTCAAAGGAATGCCCGTGCTGCAACCCTTCGGAAAAACCCCACTTCCGATAGAAGCAGTTGTTGTCGAACGACAGAAACGGAATGGGTCTGGAGGGGTCCAGTTCCAAGTCACGTGATTTGACCCAATGAAGGCTGTCGTCAAAGAGAATCAGATCATTCTCGCAGACATCTTCCTGGAAGACCTGCATCATTGCCAAATCAAGGTCTCCAGCTTTCAGCCATGCCTGAACATTCAAACTTTGGCTGGTGCGGGTCCGAACGCTGACCGATGGATATAGCCGGGTGAATCGCCCCAGGATGTTGGATATGTCGCTGGTCGTCGCATCCTCCGTCATGCCGAGACGAATGGTTCCATCCAACGATTTCTTTCCCAAATCTGCCAGGGCTTCGTCATGCAAATTGATGATGCGCAAGGCGTAGTCGTGGAGGCGTCTGCCGCTGTCTGTAAAAAGCGGTCCTCCGGCCTGTCGCACCAGAAGGTTGCAATCCAATGCGCTCTCCAGTCGCTTGATTTTGTGGCTGACGGCAGATTGCGACAGCCCCAATTGTCTTGCCGCACTGGTGACGCCGCCATGGGCGCCGATCGCGCGCAATGCGCGTAATGCATCAATCTCGAGTTTGTTGGCCACGTTTTGCATCCCTCATGACTAAAACAGATCGAAAAATGACAATCATTCATTTGTGTCATATTGTAGCTTCGGTTTATATACTTGGAAAGTCAGAAGTTCAAATTGGGAACAACGCTTTGAAAAAGCCTGAACAGAGAGATGCCATTGCGGGCGACCGTCGAAAGCTCACATCGGTCTTTGAGATCATCGGTTCGCTGTTGGCGATGGTCTACGCAATGTCTATCGCGTTGAACATTGGGGCAGAGATGCTCGGGTTCTCGCTGCTTCTGGTGTCGTCGGGGTTGTTCGCGGCATGGGCCATCCTTGACCGACGGTGGACGTTCCTCTTGCTTCAGGCATTTTATGTAACGTCCGCCATCATTGGCTTGATCCGCTGGGCCTAAGCGAAATATTGCCTCTATTTTGCATCCTCAGGAAGGGAAAACGATGAAATTGAGTGACTTCAAGGTTCTGGCGTTCGATGTCTACGGGACGTTGATCGACTGGGAAAGTGGTATGATTACGGCTCTAAAACCTCTAACAGACAAAGTCAGCCGCAGTCTGTCGCGCGACAACATTCTCGAAGCACATGCCTATCATGAGTCCACGACGCAACGTTGGACGCCAAACAAGAAATATTATGACTTGCTTGCGGTTGTGTACCGCAGGTTGGCTGAGGAGTGGGGTATCGAAGTGACATGGGAAGAATGCCAGGCCTATGGTTTGTCAGTACGCCAATGGCCAGCCTTTGACGACAGCCGCGACGCGCTTGGCTATCTCAAGGAGCACTACAAACTGGTCGTTCTGACGAACACCGACAACATGAGCTTTTCAGGTTCGAACGCGCGCCTCGGCGTACACTTTGATGGTGTCTACACCGCAGAAGATGTTGGCAGCTACAAACCAGCTGATCGCAATTTTGAATACATGCTCGAAAACCTTGCACGGCAAGGGATCGACAAGAGTGACATCCTTCATACCGCCGAAAGCATGTTCCACGATCATGCCCCAGCCAACAAACACGGGTTGTCAAACTGCTGGATTTATCGGCGCCACGAAAAAGAAGGATTCGGTGCGACAATGAACCCGGGAGATATGCCCAACTACGACTACTGCTTCAACAGTATGGCCGAGCTTGCCGGGGCTCACAAAGCTGAATTGGTGGGCAAATAACGGGCGCTCAAATACTTGGAAGCAGCCGTCCGCCGCGATGTCACGATTCTGTAACTATGAGCTCGTAGCAGGCTTTCGCTGCACAAGGCATGAATTCCTGCGAATGGCACATTTTCTCCGTCGTCATTCAGTCAAAAAATGGCGGCAGCACCCCTGATAACGGAATTTAACGCCATTGTCCGTTACGATAAACTGCCGACTGTTTTCCTGCAGAAACGTGGTGGCAATCAATTCCTTCACCATGTCGGACGGTGTATGTTTAGGAAATGCAGAAACCCAAACAGCTCCCCCTAGTTCTATTTGGTTGTACTTTGAGCACCCTCGCGATCGTATTTGGAAGTTACATTGTCCAACAGAAAGTTGTTCTGCCGCTCCAGACAGGACAGACCTTTGAACGATATGGCCTCGTCGAGCGAGCGAGTGAACCTTGGACGTTTTGGTTCTCGATCCTCCTCTTCGGATCAATAGGAATCGGGATTGTAATTGCCGGCCTGGCCTATCCGGTTTCGATGCTGCTCTCCCGACTCCGGAAAAACAGCCACGATACCTGAAACGTTCTGGCTGTATTCCGATGCGGTGACTATTCTCCAAGCAGGATAGGGAGCCCGATTTCACAGTCTGCGATCGGCGTTCGCGGCGCCGACAGACATCCCGGAAATCCAGGCCAACTGTCTGAGACGACAAAACTGCACCCAATAGCTGCCGTCGTGCTTACTCTCCAAATCTGGGCTCGGAACGGCCCTTGGCCGTTGCAAAACCATCGATTGACAGAGAAGACGACTTCCCTGCCTAATATATGCGTACGCATATTTTTTGCATCTACAGGGAGTGCCCGGAATGGCGGAGCGGTCTTTTGCCAAGGAAGTTCAGCAACTCAGGATTGGCGAGGGTGAGGAGTTTCGCGGCGAAGGCATTTTGGCTGTCACCAAGGCCCTGCTTCAGTGCGGCGTGGGTTATGTGGGCGGCTATCAGGGCGCACCGATTTCTCACCTGATGGACGTTCTGTCCGATGCCCAGGAGATTCTCGGCGAACTGGGCGTGCGTTTCGAGGCCAACGCCTCTGAAGCTGCGGCTGCAGCCATGTTGGCGGCATCGGTTCACTATCCTATTCGTGGTGCGGTCACGTTCAAGTCACCCGTGGGTATCAATGTGGCGTCGGATGCGCTGGCAAACCTGGCCTCGGGCGGTGTTACCGGCGGAGCGCTGGTCATCATCGGTGAAGATTATGGCGAAGGCTCCTCGATCATGCAGGAGCGCAGTCACGCCTTTGCCATGAAGTCCCAGATCTGGCTGCTTGACCCGCGCCCTAACCTGCCGTCGATCGTGAAAGCAGTGGAGGACGGTTTTGCCCTTTCGGAGGCCTCCAACACCCCGGTCATGCTGGAATTGCGGATCAGGGCCTGTCACGTGCATGGGGCGTTCACAGCCAAGGCAAATGTCCGCCCGCCGCTGAGTGTCGAGGAGGCCCTGTCCAACCCGCAAAGGCGCACGGACAGGATCGTGCTACCGCCGGCGTCCTACATGCACGAACAGGAGAAGGTCAAGAAACGCTGGCCCGCTGCGATCGACTTCATCGAAGCCAACCACTTGAATGAAATCTTCGGACCAGACGACGGTGCGGTCGGAATCGTTCTGCAGGGTGGCATGTACAATGGCGTGATCCGCGCCCTGCAGCGCCTGGGGCTGGCAGATCTCTATGGGGAAACCGAAGTTCCACTCTATGTGCTGAATGTCACCTATCCTCTCGTCGACCGCGAGTTTCTAAAATTCTGCAACGACAAGGATGCCATTCTGGTGGTTGAGGAAGGTCAACCGGAATTCATCGAGCAGGCGCTCTGCTCGATGCTCTACAAGGCTGGCGGCAAGACCAAGATACTAGGCAAGGGCCCACTGCCAGCGGCCGGCGAATATACCGGTCAACACGTCCTTGACGGTATCGCGGACTTCCTGCGCGGCCATGCACCAGGGCTCCTGCCCGACGCACAGCGGGCGCCCAACCGGGCGACGGCAGAATCGGACCTGCCTGATCTGTCTGACACGGTGCCGGTACGCATGCCCGGTTTCTGCACCGGTTGCCCGGAACGGCCGATCTTTGCTGCCTTGAAGCTCGTCGACCAGGAAATCGGACCCCATCAGATCGCGGGCGACATCGGGTGTCATCTCTTCGGCAGCCTGCCGCCGTTCGAAATCGGCGGGTCGACCATGGGGTTCGGGCTGGGTCCCGCTTCAAATGCCGCATTTGACGGCGGCGGCGAACGACGCCCGATCTCGATCTTGGGAGATGGTGGTTTCTGGCACAACGGCTTGACGTCCAGTGTCGGAAACGCGGTCTACAACAAGTCCGACGGCGTCATTGTAATCGTCGACAACTTCTATGCGGCCGCAACCGGCGGCCAGGACCTGCCGTCGTCGCGGGCTCAAAACGCGTCCAAGTCGACCAACCATCCGATCAGCGCGGCGGTCAAGGGAATCGGCGTTGATTGGGTGCGTGAGGTCGATCGGACCTACGACGTGGGCAAGATGCGCGACACGCTGAAGGAGGCCCTGACGACGACACACAAGGGCCCCAAGGTGATTGTCGCCTCGTCCGAATGCATGCTCAATCGCCAGCGGCGGGAAAAGCCGCTTATCAAGAAAGCCATCGGGGACGGCATGCGGACCGTGAAGCCGCGTTTCGGTGTCGACGAGGATGTCTGCACCGGTGACCATGCCTGCATGCGACTTTCCGGATGCCCTTCCCTTTCGCTCAAGAAACTGGACGATCCACTGCGTGACGATCCGGTGGCCCATATCGACCAGACCTGCGTGGGTTGTGGCAATTGCGGCGAGGTCGCAGATGCAGCGGTCCTCTGCCCGTCTTTCTATCGCGGCGACGTGGTGCACAATCCCGGCTGGTTCGATTGGCTGTGCGCCCGGTTTCGCGGCTTTGTCATCGCTCGGTTGCAACGCCGCCGCCGATCGCGCCGGCTTGGTTTCGACGGAGGTGCGGCATGAGCCTCCACCCCGCAATCGACACCCAATCGAAGGGCAAGAGAACCGACACCGACATCATCAAGGTCGCGATCATGGCGGTCGGTGGCCAGGGCGGCGGTGTTTTGACCAACTGGGTTGTTGCCATGGCCGAGGCCAACGGTTACCGCGCCCAGTCAACCTCTGTCGCCGGTGTCGCACAACGGACCGGCGCAACGATCTACTATGTGGAAATGGCGCCCGATACCGGCAGTCAACCGGTCTTTTCCCTGGCGCCGGCGGCGGGCGATGTCGATGTCCTGATCGCTGCGGAAATGATGGAGAGCGGCCGGGCGATCATGCGCGGCTTCGTGACCCCGGATCGCACCGCCCTGATCACATCGACACATCGGGCGCTGGCGGTCCAGGAGAAGATGGAACCGGGAGACGGCGTGACTGCCACTGACGATGTGGTCACCGCCGCTGAGTTGGCGGCCAGAAGCTACATCGCCTTCGATATGGAACGGATCGCGGAAGACGCCGGCAGTGTCATTTCCGCAAGTCTGTTCGGGGCGCTTGCCGGCGCAGATGTCCTGCCGTTTAAACGCGAGGCCTTCGAAGAGACCATCAATCTGTCCGGGCGTGGTATCGATGCGAGCCTCAGGGCTTTCTCCAAAGCCTACGACATCGTCTCCGATGGTTCCCACGCCAAACATGATACCAAACCGGTAAAGGACGCAGTGCCGCCAGCACGTGCGACAGGACCGAAAGCCGCCATCGAGGACTGGGAACGCCTGCTCCTGCGCCTCCAGGGATTGCCGGGCGGAATCGCAAAAATTGCCCAGGCCGGCCTCACCAAGGTTGTTGACTTCCAAGACATCGACTATGGCCGCGAGTACCTGCTGCGTCTCGAGGAAACGGTCGAAGCCGACCTTGCCCATGGCGGTGAGACCAAAGGTTTTGCCTTGTCGAGGGCGGCGGCAAAACACATTGCCAATGCCATGGCGTATGACGACGTCATTCGGGTGGCAGATCTCAAGACGCGCGCGACACGGTTTGCCAGGGTGAGAAGTGAACTGGGTGTTGACGACAGTCAGGTCCTGACGATCACCGAGTATTTTCATCCACGCGGCGAAGAAGTCTGTGCCATGTTGCCAGCGAAGTTGGGGAGGCGGATAGAGAACAGTCCACGCCTGTTCCGAATACTGGACCGGATGGTCAACCGGGGACGGCGAATCAGGACAGATACGGTTATGGGCTTTGGCCTGCTCTACGCCATCGCCGGACTGCGGCGTCGGCGGCGTTCGTTGCGGCGGCATGAAATCGAGACCACCCATATTGACCATTGGCTGGACGGTGTGCGCAGGCAACTGCCAGGCAGATACGATCTGGCTGTGGAACTGACCAACAACCGGCGTCTGATCAAGGGGTACAGCGATACCCATACCCGTGGCCTGTCCAAATTCGACCGAGTAAACGAAGGGGCGTTGCTGGTGGAAGACCGCGACGACGCAGCCGACTGGGTCCGGCGCCTGCGCGACGCCGCACTCAAAGACGAGGCAGGTGTAGCGCTCGATGGCGCGCTTGAAACAGTCCGTTCATTCGCAACTCCGTTGCACTGAGTTGGACCGGCAATGAACCAGTCACAAAAAAACACCCAACTTTCCAGTCTGAATTTGCCCGGGAAACCATCCGCCGACTGCCACCCACGCCAAACGGACGGGTCTCCTGCCGAACCAGTGTTGCTGGAGTCGATCATTCCCTATCTGATCAATCGGCTCGCCTACAAGATGAACCGGGCCCTGAATGCGGACCTTCAGCGGCACGGCCTTCACATATCCCACTGGCGGGTCCTTTCGGTTCTCGATGTCAATCCCGCCATTTCCATAAACGATCTTGCCGATTACGCCATGATCGAGCAGTCAACGCTCAGCCGTCTGCTCGTCAAGATGGAGGGGGATGGGTTGCTCGAGCGGGAACGGGCCTGCAGCGATGGGCGTGTCCGCAACGTGTCCCTCACGCACAAGGGCCGACAAATCTACGACACGTTGCGTGAACTGGCACTGAGCCATAGCCAACGTGTCGTCGAATGCCTTTCCGCCGACCAACAGGCAACACTGCATGCTATGGTCGCGGCGATGAATGACAGCCTGGGAAACGGGAGTCCGCAAACTGAGGTTGAACTCATTGCCCGGTGTGGAGACTGACGTTCGTGGATTATGACCAGCTTTGAGATCAGACCCTACCGCCGCGCCGACAAGCCGAACATAATCGCCTTATCGATGCGCTCGTGGGCGCCCGTCTTTGACAAGACCGAGAACGACGTACCGTCCTACGTTTACAGGGCGTTTTATCCTGACGGCTGGCAAGAACGCCAGACCGGCGACGTCGAAGCTTTTCTGGACAGCGATGGTGGGCATGTGTGGGTCGCGGAAGGGTCCGGAGAGATCGTGGGGTTCGTTGGCTTGCGGCTGCACCCGGAAGACAAGATGGGGGAGGTTTACATCCTGGCTGTTGATCCCGCTCACCAACGGACAGGCGTGGCGAGCGCTCTCATAACCTTTTCCGAAGACCGCATGAAAGAGGCTGGCATGGACATAGCCATGGTTGAAACCGGCGGTGACGCAGGCCATGAATCTGCACGCCTGACCTACAAAAGCACCGGGTACGAACTCTGGCCAGTGGCCCGGTATTTCAAAAAACTCTGAAACCGGGTGATTTCCCTACAGGCAGAACAACCACCGATCCAACAATCCATTCAGTGTGCCGGGATTCTCTACACTTTCTGAGCAACCACATAACGGCTTATCGCGGAGGCTGGATAGTTGCCGGCCTCGACAATCTTGAAGCCACCCGAAGAGATGAGGTCATCGAGTTCGGGAATTTCCATGAAATTCACGAAAGGCGCTTTTCCGATCCATTGCATTATGGGCAGAACCAATTTCATGAGCCGATACTTGATCGGCGCTCCAGGACCGGGGTTGCAGACTGTCTTGGAGATGAACCTGCCGCCGGGTTTCAGCAGACCGTGGATCCGCTTCATGGCTGCCGGTGCATCCTCCAGAAGATGAATCATGTTGAAGGCAAGAACGGCGTCGTAAGGGCCGCTTTCAATGCCCGCGTCGAACAGTTCCGCCTTGACGAATTTTATGTTGGAAATCCCCTGGGTGCGGGCCTTTTCCGCACCGACGCGGATCATGTTCCCGGATATATCGCTGGCGGTTATCTGTCCGACGTCCTCCGCCAACAAAAGGGCCGTGGAGCCCGTACCGCAACCGACCTCCAGCACGTTGTCATCCGTTGAGAGATAACTGCGTGTACGGTCGAGGGTGTAGGTATAGGCATCCATGTCCGCGATTGGGGATTTCGCGTATTTTTCTGCAACGTTGTCCCAAAATACTGCTGCGTTCTGCATCTGTGGTCTCCTTTGCAGTTAGACATACATATGCATGATGCGAATATAAATTGCCGGAATCCGTTGAACTGATATACAAAAATGCATGAATTGGGACTCTGTATCCTTCGACTGGAATCAGGCGCGCGCTTTTTTGGCGACCGTGGAGGAAGGTTCCCTGTCCGCTGCCGCGCGTGCACTTGGCCTGACTCAGCCGACGCTCGGTCGCCAGGTGGCGGCTCTGGAGGAGGAACTCGACGTTGTCCTTTTCGAACGGGTCGGCCGGTCACTGGTTCTCACCCAATCGGGGCTTGAGCTGCTTGACCATGTCCGGGCAATGCGCGAGGCCGCCAATCGGATCTCACTGACCGCGTCGGGGCAATCGCAGACCATTGAAGGAAAGGTCCGCATCACCGCGTCCGACGTGATGTCTGCCCATATCCTGCCCCCTGCCCTGAAGACATTGCGTGAAAAAGCACCGCTTGTGGAGATCGACGTGGTTGCCGCCAATGACATTCGCGACCTGCAACTTCGCGAGGCCGATATTGCCATCAGGCATGTGCGTCCGGAACAGCCCGATCTCATCGCAAAACTGGTGGACGAGTCTACGGCGAGCTTCTACGCGTCACGCAGCTACCTGGAGAAGCGTGGCCGTCCGGCATCGTTCGAGGACATGCCCGGTCATGACTTCATCGGTTTTGGTAACAATGAGCGCATGATCGAGATCTTGAACGAGGTGGGCCTTGCTCTGACCGGAGAGAATTTTCGATTGGGATCGGAAAGCGGCGTTGTCGCCTGGGAACTGGCCAAGAGTGGCCTGGGCATAGTCATCATGTCGGATGAGGTGGCCGCAGATGCACCAGAGATGGAGCGCCTCTTGCCGGACATGGAAGCCTTTGTCTTTCCCGTCTGGCTGACAGCGCACCGGGAGCTTTATACCAGCCGCCGGATCCGGCTTGTGTTCGACGTGCTGGCCGACTTCCTGACCAAAAGAAGTGGTGGAAAATAATCGGGACTTCCCGAATGCCGAATGCCGCGGCTCCCACCGCGGCATTCGGTGCTACTGGGATTGATCAGTAACGACGCCGTCTCTGGCTCTGGCGCTTGTAGCCACGACGGTAGCCACGTTTGTAGCCGCGGCTGTAGCTACGACGCTTGTAACCACGCTTATAGCCGCGCTTGTAACCGCGGCTATAGCTTTTGCGGTAACCGCCCCGGCGCTTGTAGCTGCGCTTCGAATTACGCCGTGAGACCTCGATAACATCGGCCTGTTGCTCTCCTGCGGTCGCGAAAGTCGCCGAGCCCGGAAGGGCTGACGCCGGACCTGCTGCTGTGAACAGAAATCCGACTACGCCGACAATTGCCGACAAGATCGCTTTGTACTTCATTTGACACCCCGTTTCTTTATCTGAGGTCCCGAGTTCGGCCCGGTTCATTCCGGACACTATCGCCGACCCTTTCGAAAATGAGACCGGAGGATGGTTTTTCGCCCAGTCTCATGAGGGTTAACACATGGGTAACCATTTGATTTCAAAGGGTATGATCACCTTTACGCCACAACATTGTGACCGACCCGCGATCACGTAAGGCATTGCCTTCTCAGCGTTGTCCACCATGGAAACCGCCGCCGCCGAAGTGGCGATAGCCATAGCGGTGGCCGCCACGATGGCGGCGGTGGTGGCCGCCGAAGAAGCCGTTACGGTAGCCGCGCCAGCCGTGATGGCGGCCGTAGCCGCGGTGGTAGAAGCCGTGACCGCGTTTGAATCCGCCGTGGGAATACCGGCGTCCGCCGTACCGGTGCCGCTTGTGTCGGCCGGACACTTTGACAACGTCGGCCTGTTGATTTCCGGCCACGGCAAATATGGCGGATGCGGGAATACCTGAGGCAGGCGCGGCCACGGCGGGTGCGGCGGCAACAAAGACGAAACCGGCAGCACCGGCAATCGCGGACAAAATCACTCTGTGGTTCATTTCAGTCTCCTGTTTATATCGACGGGCGCCGGCCAGAGCGCCCTGCTTCGATTGGCTGACTTTCAGATAGGGACTGGACCGGCAATTGGACGATCACCTCGCCGCCACTTCTTCGTGACGCCAAAGGGGGTTTTGCGTGACCTGATCGTGACCCTTGTGTGATGGCCGTACTCTTGCCAAGGTGTCAGAGCGATCATCGACAAACCCCGCCTGGAGAGCCTCACCCGCCATGCATGATTTCTACAGCGACACAAAATCGAAACCAACCCGCGCCATGTTGGAGACCATGGTCTCCGCGGAAGTGGGCGACGAGCAGAAAGGCGAAGACCCCACGACCAATGCCTTGTGCGAACGCGTGGCCCAGGAACTGGGACAGGAAGCCGCCGTGTTCCTGCCCTCGGGCACCATGTGCAACGAGATCGCGATCAGGGTTCACTGCCAGTCGGGCGACGAGGTCATCAGCGACCAGACCAGCCACATCATCAATTTCGAGGGCGGCGGACCGGCCGCACTGAGCGGTGTCATGCTCAAGGGACTGCCCGGCGTGCGCGGTATATTTTCGGAAGGCGACGTCCGTGAAGCCGTACGCCCGCCCAACCGTTATGCACCGCGCAGCCGGCTGGTCAGTGTCGAACAGACGGCCAATCTCGGCGGCGGCAAGGTCTGGCCACAGGCTGACATGGCAGCGGTCGTGAATGCCGCCCACGACGCCGGTCTACTGGCGCATATGGACGGCGCCCGGCTGTTCAATGCCTGCGTCAAGGCCGGTGTCTCGGCACGCGCCTATGCCGGTCAGTTCGATTCGGTCTGGGTCGATTTCACCAAGGGCCTCGGTGCACCGGTGGGCGCCGTTCTGGCGGGCTCGAAGGACTTCATCGGCGAGGCCTGGCGTTTCAAACAGCAGTGGGGCGGCGCCATGCGCCAGTCGGGCGTGATTGCGGCGGCCTGCAACTATGCCCTCGACCATCACGTGGACAGGCTGGCGGACGATCACGGGCTGGCGGAATCGATCGGCCGCCACCTGGAGAGTTTGCCGAAGGTGGCCGGCGTGCTTCCTGTTGAAACCAACATTGTCATTTTCGACCTGACGGCCGACGGGCCGACCGGAAACGGGCTGGTGGAAACTTTGGAGAAAGACGGCATCATCGTCGGAGCGTTCGCCGAAAAGCGGGTGCGGATCGTCACCCATATCGGTGTCGACGACAGCGCGGGCCAGACACTACGCGAGGCGCTGTCGCGGCATCTTGGGTAGTTCCAGGGGATCACTCAAAGCAGGACAGGTCTGGCCTTTGCGTGAACGGCATAGACCTCATTCCGCCGCCCCCTGCATGATGTCCTCGAGATCGCAAACCCAGCCGAACAGATGACCCTCGCCGGCGATCAGCGAGAGGGCGGCGTCGTGCAGGCCGGGTTCGGTCGCCGCACAGCAGTCGGCGACGGTGACGCACCAGTAACCCCGGTCGACAGCCTCGCGCAACGTGGAGTGAACGCAGCACTGCGTGGTCACGCCGCAGACGACCAGGTGATCGATACCGGCGTCGCGCAGGATGGCGTCAAGGTCGGTTTCGTGAAAGGCACCGAAACTGGCCTTGTCGATGACTGTTTCCCCGGGGCGCGGCATGACCGCCTCGAGGAAGTCGTGCCCGGGTTCTCCAGGGATGCAAAAACACCCAAGGGGTCCGGGCCGCCCCACATACCCAAGCGACTGACGAAACGGCGAAACATCGCTCAGGTCCGCCTTGTAGGTTTCGCGGGTGTGGATGACCCGGCAGCCAACCTTGCGCGCCTGCTCCGTGAGGTTCGCCACGCGGGGGATAATGGCCTGCATGTCGTCGACACCGTCGCCGTCGTCGTCAACGAAGAACTGCCGCTGCATGTCGATCACCAGCAGAGCGGTGCTGGCAGGCGAATACCTGTAAGTGCGGTTGCTGCGGCACCGGACGGCAATCTCATTCATGGGGTTGTCTGCCTGATTGAACATGGTGCCTGAAGTCAGTTACACCGGTCAGGATATAGATGACCTGCATGGTTGGCGAGACATCTGTGACCCCGAGAACCGGTGTGCGGCAGGTGGGGCGAGTGATGGACTGGACGGTCCCCTACGGCATGTTTGTGCCAGGATGAGATTGTGTTGATCTCAAACGATAGGAACCGCCCATGGACCATATTATGCGCATTGGTATTGATACGTCCAAA
>JAJFHC010000252.1 GCA_021775835.1 Hyphomicrobiales bacterium
CATTTACCTCAAGACGAAGCCTCTGCCGACCATTTCCCTGGCAGATTTGCCCCCGGACGGTACCGTCGTGATTCTCGACCAGATCACCGATCCGCATAATGTCGGCGCGATCATGCGCACGTGTGCAGCATTTGCTGTCGACGGCATCATTACCACCTCACGCCACAGCCCTGCCCCAGACGGCGTTCTGGCCAAGACCGCGTCGGGCGCGGTTGAACACGTGCCCTACATCCGGGTGACGAACCTTGCGCGCGCCATGAACGCATTGCAGAAGATGGCTTATACTCTTGTTGGCCTCGACAGTTCCGCACCGCAAAACATTTCAACGGCCTGGAGTCCAGGCGGAACAGCCCTGGTCCTGGGCGCTGAGGGAAAGGGCCTGAGGCGCCTGACCAGGGAAAACTGCGATGCGTTTGTCCGCCTGGACGTCCCTGGCGCCATAAAAAGCCTGAATGTTTCCAACGCGGCAGCCGTTGCGCTTTATGCCTTACATCAGCATAGAACCACGAAATCATGACGAAAATGACGTCTCAGACGCAAAAAGAGCGCCTCCGGTAAAGAGGCGCTCTCCAGGTGTTTCAGCAAATTACCGTTGTCCGCCCCTGCCGTCGAAATAGTTTTCGGACCTATGGCCGCCACGATTGTAGTACGGCCGGTGGCGATTGTGCCGGCGTCCATAGTGCCTCCTGCGGTAGTGCCTCTTGCGATAGTGCCGTTTACGGTACCTGGGATACCCATTGTAGTAACCGTAGCTGGGCCGTTGATAATAAGACCCATAGCCCAGTCCGATGAAGGGGAGTGCCAGAAACAGCCCGCCTCCGCGCCGATAGCGGCGACGGCGATGGACGAGGGTCACGCCAGTTCCGTCGTGATCTTTCAATGCTGTTGGCTGAATGCCT
This sequence comes from Hyphomicrobiales bacterium, assembly GCA_021775835.1. The sequence goes on from JAJFHC010000252.1 coordinate 900, forward strand.
AACCGCGGGCTTGCGGAAGCCGACGCCGAGAGACCGACGGCCAGCGACACTGTCAATGCGGCGGCGGCCATCGAAACTGCAAATTTGTTCATGGGCCAGTCCTTTCGGGTTGAAACCCCTCAGTGCATGTCAAACACACACTCTATATGTCCACTCAAATGCGCCTGCAACTCCGACCACGCGACCCCAATCACGACTTCAGGCCAGCACAATTGCCACATCTGCCTGCCCCCAAGAAAGGCCATCGTGCATGAACGCCACGTGAACAAAGCCAAATCTTATGATGCAAACACGGTTCTGTGATTGAGATCATGTCACTTTCTGGTCTAGGATACCTAAAGGAGGCCAGAACAAGAAAATATTGAGGCTGAGTGTAATGAGTTTAAAGGGGTTAGTTGCGTTTCTTGCCGTAGCATTCTGTCTGGCGTCGACGCAAACTTTTGCAGGGTCACGTGTTGTTGCAAAAATCGATCTGAGCAGTCAGAGAATGCACGTGTATGTCAACGGCATCAGAAAACATGTCTGGAAAGTGTCTACGGCACGGCGGGGCTACCGCACGCCGCTGGGATCATATCGGCCGAAATGGTTGGCCAAGATGCATTACTCCAGCAAATACAATAATTCACCAATGCCGCACTCGATCTTTTTCAAGGGCGGCTATGCGGTCCATGGCACGAATTATGTCCGCAAATTGGGCCGACGCGCGTCACATGGCTGCGTCCGCCTGCATCCCAGCAACGCCAGACGCCTGTTTGGTCTGGTGCGCCGGTACGGCATGAAGAACTCCAGGATTGTGGTCACACGCTGACGGACAATTTCGGTTCCAGCTATGTGTTTTCAGAGACTACGAAAACCCACGCCATAATCTTCTGGCGTGGGTTTTCGATTGCTCACAAGGTTCAACGGGCGCGCAACTCGAGCGAAGCTATGCCCGCTGCAATGTTGAGACCGGTTTGCGTTTGAACGCTAAAGGGTTGAAGCGCAAAAGATTTTCGAGACCCGCCGATAAGAGCATTGGCGCCAATTCCACCACCCACTGTCGCTTCCGCCGAAACCCCACCGTAGTCACCGGCCAGAGCGCCATATGAAATCTTCTTTGACGGGGCAAACACGGCCCATGCGATGTTGGTCTTGTCTGTCGAACCGATATCGATCCCGTATTTACGGATAGTACCGGAATATTTTTCGCGGCTGCCATCAGTCTTCTTGAAGGAACACCACAAACTCTTGGTCGATCCGATGATAAACCCGGTGCCGCCGGCAACCGTGCAGTCAAGCACACCCACCTGCACCCGCGAACCTCCGGCCTGGGCGACACCTATCGAAGAAACCGCCACACCTGCGACCAACGCCGCGCCTGTCAGTACCGCCTTAATTGTCATGTCATGCCTCTCATTCGCGCCAAATTATTGTCCATTTATCCAGGAACTGCTCGCCCGGTGAGGGTTTACTTGGTGTGCTGGCAACGGGATTGCTAGACCCTCTGTCTCATCGGCTCGCAATAATTCCCAATCTATTCGGGATCTTCGAGAGTTGCCGATCACGGTCCGCTTTGCCGAAAAGACGAACCAAAGCGGTCGAAGGAACGCTCAGGGGTCACAAACCTCCGGGTTGGCGGATGCCCATGACCCATTCTGACAATTCACGAACCTGAATTTTCTCTTCTTGGGTTTCCCCGCCTCAGACCCTTTCGATGTCCGGGCGGGATTGGTCTTCCTTTTTGTTGATTTCTTACTGGTAACTCGCGCGGCGCGGGCTTCAGGTTTGCGCCCGGTAGAAAAAGCAACGACAGCCGCACTCGTCTGCCTTCCCCAACGCCCATCAACATTGCCGTGCAAGTAGCCAAGTGCCTTGAGGCGTCGTTGGATTGCGGTCACAAAACTGGCGTGACGTAAATCTTCACGGTTAAGCAAGGCATCTAGTGCGGGCGTATGTTTGATCTTGATTGCACCAAGAATCAGCACCGTTGCCTCTGCCCAACTCTGAGCCACACCGTTTCCGTCATAGTAAAGTAGGCCCAGTCGATAGGCCGCCTCACCATGTCCTTTGTTCGCCGCCGCTCGATACAACTGGGCAGCACGCGAAAGATCTTGTGGGACGACGTCACCGGATTCGTATCGTCGCGCCAACATCAACATTTTTTCAGGAGACGCCAACAGGTTTGCTTCGGCCTGATTAGACGGCGGAGTCAACGCCGCGAGCCTTTCCGAACGCTCTTGCTCACGTTTCACCGCCTTGGCCTTCAAGTCATCCATCATCGCACTTGCAAGGCCTGCAAACGTGCTTTCTGGATACCGGTCTATATAGATCTGCAGCAAGGCAGGGTTGTCGGAATCCTTTACCGAGTTCCAGAACAACGCCTGCCTGTCGACCTGTTCAGTCAATGGGAAGGCCACTGACGGTTCCGTCATCTCGGGTACAAAGTAAAAATCACCTTCCAGAGACGACTCTTCCCAGGGTGTTTGTCGCCCGCCGGTCATGGATCGGACGCTCACCCTTGTGCGCTTGAAAACCTGCTCCACCGACAATCCCGGCTGCCTGATAGCTTCCACGAGCGATATCGTGTAGGGCGAATTCTCATGTGTGCCGTCCGCAGCGACTTGCCCCGGCGCCGCTGCGAAAGCTACCAGAGAGCCTGATGCCGCACGAATCCGCACAAGACCTCGTCCCGCGGTTCTGACCGTGGATTTGAACGGATTGTTCCGACAGGCGTCGAGAATAACAAGGTTCAACTGGTTGCCGGCGTCTTCCATCTGGGCAAGGACGTTCGAAGCCGACAGGGCTTCAATCTCAAGGTCGGCCGTCGTCTGAATGTCTGCCCCAAGCGGGATCAGATAGTTCTCCCCGCGCGCCTGGACACCGTGTCCCGCATAATAAAGCAGCCCCACGGCATCCTTGCCGGAAGATCTCAGCAACTTCCCGAACTTCCGCACCGCCTGGCGCATTCCCCGGTAGTCCACGTCGATGGCGGAGACGACGTCAAAGCCCACATCTTTCAATGTCGACACCATCAGAGACGCATCATTCTTCGGATTAGTCAGCGGCGAGATTGACTTGTAGCTGGAGTTTCCGATCACCAGAGCAATGCGTTTTTCGGCGTACGCGGGCATCGCCGTCACGGATGCGACAACGCATGTTGCCAGCGCAATTGCCGCAATAAGCTTCGTCCAATATTTGAATGCATGCATTATGATGTCCGAACCCAGTTATCTTTCACTTTCCGGCGTTGTACGTGAATACGAACGTAGGCATGCTGGGCCTGTCGATTTCACCACTACCCTCGTCTCTACCACCGGCACTCCGGGGGAATTTCCCGCCCCTGATAGTCCGTAATCCAGAAACGATACTGCCGGCTCAGTTTTTTCTTGTGTCCAGGACAAGCCTTGGATCTGGCCGACTCGGTGGTTTTCCCGCTCTGCGTCGTTTTCTTCTTGCTGGGGGCCGCTGCCGTAGATCGGTCCGTGTCCTTCGGTTTGCCCCTGTCACCGTGAATAAGGATCGCTGTTTCTGTTTGATTGCCCCAGCGACCGTCCACAGCACCACGAAAACGTCCAACGACCTTGAGGCGTTCCTGTAGCGCTCGCACAAATTTTGAATCTCGCAGGGTTTTTCGATTAACGACCGCCTCGATGGCCGGACCGTGTCGAGACTTGATCGCACCAAGAATGAGGATGGCAGCTTCCGACCAGCTCTGCCCGACACCTGCTCCGCGATAATAGAGCAGACCCAACCGGTATTTTGCCCCTGCATGCCCCCCATTTGCCGCCTTGCGATACCAACTGGCCGCACGCGCAGCATCTTTGACCAGGCCGTCACCCGTCTCGTAGCGCCGGGCGAGTGCCGCCATGTCTTCCGGCGACGTCGGTTGATCCGGCTCTATTGCTGATGCAGGCGGTGTCAAAGCCGCGAGTTTCTCCTCGCGCTTTTTTTCGACCTTCGCTGCCTTCGCCCTCAGGTCATCCATCATCGCTCTGGCGAGATCAACAAAGGTGCCGTCCGGGTAACGGTCAACATAGATCTGGAAAAGTGCGGGATTGTCGGCATCCTTCACCGAATTCCAGAACAGGGCCTGCCTGTCGACCGGTTTCGAAGGTATTGCTGACACAGCGGGCTCCGGCACCCTTGGAACAAAGTAGAAATCGCCCTCCAGGGAGGATTCCTCCCAGGGTGTTTGCTGTCCACCGGTGAGAGACTTGACGTTTACCCTTGTGCGTTTGAAGACCTGCTCCACCGACAGCCCTGGTTGCCTGATGGCTTCCACGAGAGATGCGGTGTAGGGCGAATTCTCATTCAAACCGTCAGCGGCAACCTGGCCCGGCGCCGCGGAAAACGCCACCAGCGACCCGGATGCCGCACTGATCCGCGCCAATCCCCTGCCGGCAGTCCTGACGGCAGATTTGAACGGATTGTTCCGGCAAGCATCCAGAACCACAAGATTCAACCTGTTACCGGCTTCTTCCATCTGTGCCAGAACATTCGAGGCTGACAGGGCTTCAATTTCAAGATCCGCTGCCGTTTGGATATCGGCTCCCAGTGGAATCAGATAATTCGCACCACGCGCCTGGATCCCGTGACCCGCGTAGTAAAGCAGCCCGACCGCATCCTTGCCGGAACGTCTCAGCACCCGGCCGAACTGCCGGACAGCCCGACGCATACCCCGGTAGTCGACATCGATTGCGGAGACAACTTCAAAGCCCACACTTTTCAGGGTCGTTGCCATTAAGATGGCATCGTTCTTCGGGTTTGATAGCGGCGAGATCAGTTTGTAATCCGAATTGCCGATGACAAGCGCCACGCGCTTCTCCGCATGGGCCAGTGTGGAAAAGGCCGACAATGCGACAATAATTGCAAGAACTCTCAGCATGCGCCCTCTCCTCTGACAACATATGCCTGCTGTCAGACGCAACCCTAGTGACGTGTGTCACATCATGCCATGAGTCCAGAAAACCGGCAAATCTTGGCAATTCACCGGTCAGCAAGCTGATTGGTCGTTCTGAAAAAGACGGGAAACGACAGGTTCCCTGTTTGGTATCGCAGCCAAACTTCCGACTCGCGAGTGCTGCACCGACATTGCAACGAATGCAGACGCCGGCAGCAGACTCCACCTCTCGGTGTCCTACTGCAATTCCTTGGTCTTCAGGAACTCGAGCTGCTCGTTATTGCGGATCTTGTAATCCAATTCCCAGGCGCTTTCGGCAAGAAAGACCGGGTTCTCATCGCGATCGTGGACGATATTGCGCCGGTTGGACTCGATGAACTTGCTGAGCACAGCCTCGTCGTCGGCCTTCAGCCAGCGCGCGGTGGAAAATGGCGCTCCTTCGAACTCGATGTCGATACGGTATTCCTGTCGAGCGCGTGACTTCAGCACGTCGAGCTGAAGCGCGCCGACGGCCCCGATCATCCACTGGGCGCCGATGATCGGCTTGAACACCTGGATCAGGCCTTCCTCGGAAAGATCGTCGAGCGCACTGCGCAATTGCTTGATACGGGTGGTGTCGGGCATGCGGACGCGGCTCAGGATTTCCGGTGCAAACACGGGGATGCCGGTAAACCGGATATCCTCGCCTTCGCTAAAAGTGTCGCCCACGCGGATGGTGCCGTGATTGGGGATTCCGATCACGTCGCCCGGACTTGCTTCTTCGGCTATCTCACGGTCCTGGGCCATGAAGAAGATCGGGCTGTGGACCATGACATCCTTGCCGGTACGGACCTGCTTGAGCTTCATTCCGCGCCTGAACTGGCCTGAACACACCCGCATGAAGGCAACCCTGTCACGGTGGTTCTTGTCCATGTTTGCCTGGACCTTGAAGATGAAGCCGGTGACGGCATCCTCACCGGGGTCAACTTCGCGTGTGTCGGCCGGATTCGGCCGGGGCGCCGGCGCCTCGTTCGCCACCAAGTCGAGAAGCGATTCAACGCTGTAATTCTGTAGTGCGCTACCGAATATGACGGGTGTCAGGTTGCCACTGAGGTAAGCATCGCGGTCAAACGCCGGGTAGGCGGCGGTTGCCAGCCCCATGTTCTCGCGCGCCTGCTCCAGAATCTGACTGGAGACCATATCGTCGAGCTGGGCATCGTCCGGTCCCGACATCTCCAGGGCCCTGGTAAACGGACCTCCCTTACCGGACTCCGACGTAAAGTAACGGTTCGTCCTCAGGTCGAAACAGCCGTGAAAGTCGGTTCCCGTGCCGACCGGCCAGACCGCAGGAGAGATATCAAGCTGCAAGGTCTCCTGAATTTCATCGAGAAGCTCGAAAGAATCGCGCGCTTCCCGGTCGACCTTGTTGATGAACGTGATGATCGGGATGTCGCGCAGACGGCAGACTTCGAACAGCTTACGGGTCTGGGCCTCGATGCCTTTTGCGGCATCGATCACCATGATCGCGGAGTCGACCGACGTCAGCGTACGGTAGGTATCTTCACTAAAATCCTCGTGACCCGGCGTATCGAGCAGGTTGAACACCAGGCCGTCGCGTTCGAACGTCATCACGGAACTGGTGACGGAAATCCCGCGCTCCTGTTCGATCTTCATCCAGTCCGAACGTGTCCTACGGCGGTCACCACGGGTCTTCACTGCGCCGGCCAGGTGGATTGCGCCACCGGCGAGCAGAAGCTTTTCCGTCAATGTGGTCTTACCGGCATCCGGGTGCGATATGATCGCAAAAGTACGCCGCCGCTCAAACTCAGCCGACATGGTTCAATCTCGAAATTGGTGAATCGATCCGTCCTATAGCCGTCTCACCGCAAAAGCACCAGACTCAATTTGCGAAGACGAGGTTTTCCGACGCCTTTGTCGGCAACCAACCGCGACAGAACTCTATACCGCCAGTTGCGCCACCTCCCGGCGGAACGGCAGCGCATCGCCAATGTCAGCGCCGTCGAGTTCGCGGGCAAACCGGTGCCCGGCATAGGTCGCCCAGGCAATCGGTGCGGGCGCCTGTGCATCGCCGATCACCTTCACGGACCTGATCCCGGCGTCCGGCCATTCGTCCTCGCGCGACTTGAGGCCGGTCCACAGATCGTCATTACCGATACGCGACGTCACCATCACGACCGCGTCGGCTGCCAGGTCCCGCCCGCGTCCGGAATAGGTGCATTCAGTCGTCACATGACCGCTCTCAACGGCCGAGACCGCCCGGGTCACGTGAATATCGACCCCCAACTCGATCAGACGTTTCTGGATGAAGCTCTGTTCCAGGGTATTGTTGGTCCAGTCCGAGACGAATGCCGACGGTGTAACAAGAGATACAGTGCAACCCTTTTCAACCAGCAGTTCCGCCAGAACGCCACCCATGTAGAAATGATCGTCGTCATAGAGAACAACACGCCCGGTCGGCAGCTTGCCGGCCATCAGGTCGTCCGGCGTGAAGACCGGCATGTCCTCGGCCATTGCCACGGGGCGTAGATGAAAACGGGCGACACCGTCACGACGCCACGTGGCGCCGGTGGCGATTGCCACATTCTCAAACCCGAAGGCCATGACGTCTTCTGTGGTAAGCGCGCTGTCGAAGTAGATGTCAACGTTTGCCATCTTCCGGATCTGTCCCTCCCGGTAATCCCGGACCCGACCCCACGCAGACAGGTTTGGCAGTTTGCATTCCTTCGCCACACGACCACCAAGTTCCGTGCCGGCTTCCGCCAGAGCCACTTGATACCCGCGCAGCCCCAGCGCCCGGGTTGCTTCGAGCCCCGCGGGGCCCGCCCCGATGATCAGGACACTTTCGCTGGCTCCTTTCGTTTGCATGTTTTCCGGGTGCCAGCCTTTCCGCCACTCCTCCATGAACGAAGGGTTCTGGGTACACCGGGAAATCGACATGGTCATGTCACCGGTGACACAGATATTGCATCCGATGCACTCGCGAACATCATCGAGCCGGCCTTCGTTGATCTTGTTGGGTAAAAAGGGGTCGGCGATGGACGGGCGGGCCGCTCCGATAAAATCAAGAATACCGGACTTGAGCTGGCGTACCATGGCATCCGGCGATGTGAACCGCCCAACGCCCACGACCGGCTTCGACGTCAGTGACTTGATCCCCGTTACAAGCTCTTCCTGGGCGCCCTCCTCCTTGAAACGAGAAGTTCCCGAGCAATCCTCCCAGGAGCCGTGAGCCAGGTCCCAAAGGTCGGGCACCTCGGCGTTCATCTCGATACAGTCGCGCACTTCCGCATTTGAGAAACCGTGTTCTCCGATCATCTCATTGAGAGACAGGCGGAGGGTGATCCCCATGGTGTCGCCGACTTCGTCCCTGGCATCTTCGATCAGCTCGCGCATCAATCGGCTTCGGTTCTCCAGGCTACCGCCATATTCGTCGGTTCTCTGGTTGGTGGCCCGGGATAGAAAATGCTGGATCACGCCAAAACTGTGGGCTGCATAAAGACAGATCAGATCGAAGCCCGCCTCATTTGAGCGACGGCAGGCCGCTCGATACCATCGGCGCAGATCCTTGATATCCTGTTTGTCCATGGCGCGGGCCTGGACCGGGTCACTGGTGAAGGTCAGGATCGGCCCGGCGCTCGGCCCACGCGGCACTTCCTTGGTGTAGAGATTGGGCCCATTGATCCCTGAATAGGTCAGCTCGACCCCGGCCAGGCAATCGAATTCGTGGATTTTCCCCGCCATCTTGGCAAGCATCGGTATATCCGCGTCATCCCACAGACGCAGTTCGATGAACGGGGAAATCTCCGAGGTATGGTGCATCTCCACCTGCTCGGTGAAAACCACACCCCAGCCGCCTTCCGCCTTCACGCGCCGCATTTCAGCGGCAGCCGACGGATCCCGGTAGCCACCGCCATTACAGTGTGGCACCTGATAGAACCGGTTCTTCGCCGTCACCGGACCGATGGCCAAGGGTTGAAAAAGAATATCGTAACGCGGATCACGGCTCATTGAGTCTCTCCTGGATCACATAGTTGCAGCGTATCCGGCCCCTGACGCCCGCACGCTAACGTCCAAACTTCGGAAAAGTACTTTCAGGCGCCAGTGCCGCCACTTCCCGTTTGAATGGAACCTCGTCGCCGATATCCGGCGCATCGAATTCCTCGGCGTAGCGCCGGCCCGCATAAACCGCGTTGGCGATGGTTGCAGGTGCCAGGGCGTCGCCAATGGCCACGACCGATTCCACACCGGACCTGGGCCATTCAGATTGGCGTGTAACGAGGTCTTGCAAGATTGCCTTTTCGGGCTGGCGCGCTGTGACCAGAAGAACCGCATCGAAATCTATCGACGACTCCTGGCCTGTCATCGTGCAGGCCAGGCGAGCCTGTCCGGGGTCGATTGCCGTCACGGCTTTTTGCGGCATCAGCGTGACACCCAATTCCATGAGTTGCCCCTGGATTCGGTGCTGTTCCATCGTGTGGTGAGTCCAGTTGGAAACGTCGGCGGCTGGTGTAACCAGTGTTACAGAACACCCTTGCTGTACCAACAACTCTGCCAATACACCTCCCATGTAGTAGTGATCGTCATCGAAGATCACGACGTGACCGGAGAGCGAGGCGCCGGCGGCCAGGTCATCGGGAGTGTAGACTGGCGCATTCACGGCGATTTCGATCGGATGAGTGTTGAATCTCGCGACACCGTCGCGCCGCCATGTTGAACCCGTGGCCACAACCACATGTTCGAATCCGAACGACAGTATCTGCGCGGCATCAAGGCGGCTGTCGAGGAACACCTCGACATTGGGTAGTTTGTGCAGTTGCTGGACACGGTAATCGCGAACCCGTCCCCACGCGGACAGGCCAGGCAACAGGCACTCGCGTGCCACACGTCCTCCAAGCTCCGTGCCCGCCTCCGCCAGTTTCACGTCATATCCGCGCAAGCCAAGGGCCCTTGATGCTTCCAATCCTGCCGGTCCCGCACCGACAATCAGAATGCGCGTATCGGACTCTTTTGGCCGGATGTATTCCGGATGCCAACCCCGGCGATACTCCTCCCCCATGGCAGGGTTCTGAGTGCACCGCAGCGGCGACATCGTAAAGTCGCTGGCAACGCAGATGTTACAGCCGATGCACTCGCGGATATCTTCCAGACGGCCCTCCTCAATCTTGTTGGGCAGGAACGGATCGGCGATGGACGGCCGCGCCGCACCGATCATGTCGAGGATACCCTTGTTGATCATCCGCACCATTGTGTCTGGTGATGTGAAACGACCAACGCCGACCACGGGTTTCTTCGACAGTTTCTTCACACCATTGACGAACGGTTCCTGGAACGCCTCATCCGTGAACCGCGAGGTCTGGGAGTCGTTCTCCCAACCGCTCAATGTCAGGTCCCACATGTCGGGGTATTCATCGAGCAAGGAAATGATGTCCTCAACTTCCTCCTTGTGGAGACCGGCCGGACCGATCAATTCATCCATGCTGACGCGACAGACGACGCCGCATTTGTCGCCAACAGCCTCTTTCGTGTCCTCGATCAGTTCACGCAGCAGGCGGCAACGGTTCTCCAGACTACCGCCGTACTCATCACCACGTGTATTGTATCGACGCGACAGGAAAAACATCGGACCGCCGAGATACTTCCCGGCATAAACATAGACGATATCGTAGCCTACCTTCTTGCCACGAACGGCGGCATTGCGATGCCAGCGCCTGAGGTTGGCGATGTCGGATTTGTCCATGGCACGGGCATTGACAGGGTCGTTGGTGAATGTGGCAACCGGGATGTCGACAGGACCCATGGGAACTTCGCGCGAGTAGAAATTCGGGCTGTTCATCCCGTTGTAACAAAGCTCCAGTCCAGCAAGCGCATCATGTTCGTGGATAAGTTCCACATTGCGCCTGTGCGCCGGCAGATCGTGATCGTCCCAGATGCGGGCCTCGATAAAGGGTGTGATCTCAGAGGTGTGGTGGATTTCAGCCTGCTCGGTACAGACAACACCCCAACCGCCTTCGGCTTTCATCTTGCGCATAAAGGCAGCGCTCGTTGGATCTCGGTACCCCATACCGTTGCAGTGCGGCACCTGGTAGAAACGGTTCCGGGAAGTTACCGGTCCAATCTCGACCGGTTCGAACAGAATATCGTAGCGCGGGTCGCGTGCCATTGATCTTCCTTCAGTTGCCTTCAAAACCCTGCAGGACGTTGACCGCGTTGACGCCGATCTCATCGATGTCATATCCGCCTTCCATGACAAAAAGTGTCGGCAGGCCTAATTGGGCAATATCCTGGCCATAGGTCAGGAAGTCGTCGCTCTTCAATTTGAAGAAGCTGATTGGATCGCTTTCAAACGTATCGACGCCCAGGGAAATGATCAGAGCATCGGGAGCAAATTCCTCAACGCGGTTCAACCCGGATTTAAGCGCTGCCTGCCATTCGGGAAACCGGGTGCCGGGCTTCATGGGATAATTCGCCGTGAATCCTGTGCCGGGCCCCTCCCCGGTTTCATCGGCGTAACCCAGAAAGTGCGGGAAAGCATCTTCCGGCGCACCGTGGAGCGAAACAAACAATACGTCATCCCGGCCATAAAAAATGTCCTGCGTGCCGTTGCCGTGATGGAAATCCACATCGACAATCGCCACGCGCTCCGCACCTTTGTCGAGGAGGTGCTGGGCCGCGATCGCTGCATTGTTGAAGAAGCAATACCCGCCGAACATATCGATGGCGGCATGATGCCCGGGCGGACGGCACAGCGAAAACACAGCACCGCCTGCACTCTGCAGACGTTCGGCGCCGGTCAACGCTACGTTAGCGCTCACACGCGCCGCCTCCCACGTGCCCGCGGTTATCGACGTCTCGCAGGCCATGGAGTAATAGCCAAGTTTGCCATCGATATGGTTGGGTGCCTTTTGCACCATCCGGCGGGCAGGCCAGCAGGTCGCAATGGCCTCACCGTTATACCCCTCCTGTTGCCACTCATCCCAGGCCTGTTCGAGAAAGGAAACATATTTGGCATCGTGGACGGCCAAGATCGGATCCATGCCGAAATCGTCGGGATCAACGATATCTCCAAGCGACACCGATCGGGCCCGGTCAATGATATACTGCGCCCGCGACGGTCGCTCAAAGGGCTTCACAAGCTCACCCCCATACAATTCCGAATTGGCGTCGCGTAGCGCGTGCTTGTCACTGAAAACGGTGATCATCCCTGGTCTCCTATTCTTGGGCGCACTGTTGAACTCGCAAACCAGGAGTTCGCCGCTTCAAACGCGCCAGCCACCTGGAATGCGCCTTCATCGTGGTAGGCCTTGCCGACGATTTGAATGCCGGTCGGCACACCAAAATCATCAAATCCACTGGGAACGCTAAGGACCGGACAGCGGCTGAGCATGTTGAACAGACGTGTGATCTCCCACTCCGCCGGCGCCATGTCGCGTTCCGTGCCGTCGAATACGATCCTTGTGTTCACCTGACTGTACGCGGCGGGCGGGGCCGACAGGGTCAGTGTCGGACACACAAACACGTCATGCTCTTCAAGCACCGGTCCCAGGGTCCGGTACATGGCAATGGCGGCTTCGTCGGCACAAAGAAAGTCTTCCGCGGTCGATCGCAGCGAAGCTTCCGCTGCATCGACGATATAGTCGCAAAGTTGATCGCGATGATCCTCAAGAAGCCGCACAAGTCCGGCACCCGATTGATGATCCAGGTGCATCTCCGAAATGTCCGCCTGCGCCTTTGTCCAGCCCAGATCGACTTCCTCGACAATCGCGCCCAGGTCGCGCATGACATCGAGCGCTGCAAGAGTGTTACGGTGCACGGCAGCATCGACCTCGTAGAAACCGAAATCCACACTGAAAGCGACCTTGCATCCCTTCAGGTTTGGCGCGTATTCCGTATCAAGAATAACCATGTCTCGAAGCGAGGCGATGTCACTGACATGCTGGCCGCTGGTGATGTTCTGCATCCAGGCGCAATCGCCCACCGAACGCGCCATCGGGCCGGAGTGACTGTAATAGTCGAGATTATAGATCTCGACTTCCGGGTTACGGCCATAGGGTGGCTTATACCCAACGACCCCGCAGGCCGATGCCGGTATCCTGATCGACCCGCCAATGTCTGTACCGGTGGCAAGCATTGCCGAACCTGTGGCAAGTGCCGCTCCGGACCCGCCAGAGGAACCACCCGGTGAGTAATCGCTGTGCCACGGGTTTGTGGTAACACCAAACAGCCTGGAATGGGTGGTTCCCAGATAGCAGAACTCAGGTGTCGTGGTTTTTGCAATCGGGATCGCACCCTCGTCCAGCAACCGTTGGATATAGATGTCAGTCTCGATATCGACGCGGTCGGGATACAGCAAAGAAGACGACGTTCGCCGTGTGCCCGCGAGCCTGAACTCTTCCTTGACGGCGAGCGGCAGTCCTTCGAGCCTGCGTGCAGTGCCATCGGCCCACCGTTTTTCGGCTGTTTTTGCGGCATCGAGGGCGGCATCGAAATAAATATCAGTGAAACAGTTGAGATGGGGCTGTACTTGCCCAGCCCGTTCTACGCAGGCGGTCATCACGTCGACTGGAGAAAGTGATCCATTCGAGAATGCGGCAAGCGCAGAGGTCGCGGTCATGTACAGCAGATCATCGTCAGTCATTGTACCTCCAGTGTCCACGGCACTCTGTCACTGCCCGACCTGCCCCAGTTCCGTCATCCCGGCGAAAGCCCGTATCCAGACGTCTCAAGGGCGTGGGAAGCAAGCCTCTCCTAGCCACCGGCCCCCTCCGCCAGGGTGGCGAGATTCCCGCTGGTGAAGCTGATTGAGCTTTGCGGTTGATGATTGCACTCTCCCCTGCAGTTTTGCAGGGGAGAGATTGTTGTTCCGGTTTCCCGGACGACGTCTGACTACTTCAGAAGCTGCGTCCAGACCCGTTCGATCAGTTTCTGCGCCTTGGCGGAGCAGGCCTGTCCGAACTTCACCGGCACAGTCGGTGTCGCCAGTTCAGGCGCACCCTTCATGTCATCGGCAAAAAACTTGTCCGATCCGGTGATCGCGTTGGCATACCGGGCAAAGTTGGAGCTGATCGCAATGTTCTCCGGTGCCATCATGAAGTTCATGAACTTCTTGGCCGCTTCGACGTTTTTCGCGCCTTTGGGCACGACGATAGAGTCGAACCAGCCAATAATGCCTTCCTTTGGATAGGCATAGGTAATGTTCTTGTTGGCTTCCAGCCGGCCCTTGAACGTATCGCCGTTCCAGGCATTGGCCATGATCACTTCACCGGTTGCCAGACGGTCTGTCATATTTTCCGAGCTGTAGAGAAGAACATCGGCTTTCTGTTTCTTGAACAGAGCAAGAACCTTCTTGGCGTCGGCCGGATCTTCCGAACAGAAAGGCAGACCGAGGTAAAGGTTCGCGAGATTGTAGACTTCATCAGGTGTCTTGAAGACCTGGAGACGGCCCTTGGTCTTCTCGCCAGGCTCAAAGAACTCCTTGAGGGATTCCATTTTACCGTCATAGAGGTCGGCCCGGTACTGAACCGAAGCAGATCCCCAGTGCCACGGCACAGAATAGTCCTGGTTAGGATCCCAGCTTGGTCCCTGGAATTTTGGGTCGACGTTCTTGTAATTTGCCATCCCCTTGATATCGATCTTCTGAAGCAGGCCTTCCTTGGCCATGATCTCCACAAAATGCTGGCTCGGAATGACAACGTCGTAGCCTGTCGCCCCGGACTTGAGCTTGGCCAAGAGAGTTTCGTTGGAATCATAGGTATCCAGCACAACTTTGATGCCGGTTTCCTTGGTGAATTTTTCGATCAGTTTTGGCGCGGTATAGTCCGTCCAGTTGTAGAAATGCAGCTCCTCAGCCACAGCCGAACCGGCAAACAGCCCAACGGCTGCAGCCAGCAATCCTGTCTTTAATGAACGCAACATGAGGTCCTCCCTATTTTGTGTTGCTTCCGGGTTTTGACGCGAACCAGTAAATGGTCACCAGTACCAGCGAGATCGCGAACAAGACGCTTGAAACGGCGTTGACCTCAGGCGTAATACCCTGGCGGATCATGCCGTAGATATAGACGGGCAGCGTGGTCGTGCCCGCCGTCGACACCATCAGTGAGATGATGAAATCGTCGAGTGAAATCACGAATGAAAGTGTAGCTCCCGCAACAATTCCGGGCATCAGCAGCGGCAGCGTGACATATCGGAACGCTCCCCATTCCGATGCGTAGAGATCGCAGGCCGCCTGTTCCAGTGTCGTGTCCATGCCTTCGAGCCGCGCCCTGATCGGCATGAAAGCAAACGGGATGCAGAAGACTGTGTGGACAATGATCAGATTGCCGATACCAAACGAAATGCCGATTGCCGCAAAGAACATCAGGGTAGCAACCGCCGTCACGATTTCTGGCACGATCAGCGGCAGGGTAATCAAGCCCATGGAGGCCGTCTTGCCACGGAAATTGCCGCCGCGGGCAAGCGCCAGGGCACCGGCTGTCGCAATCATAGTCGCGAACACGGTCGCAACCGTTGCCACGATCAGCGAGTTCCACGCAGCCGACAGGATTGCCTCGTTGTTGAAGACCTTACCGTACCAGCCAATGCCGAATCCCTTCCACACCATCGACCGCGTGCCGGAATTGAACGAATAGAACACCAGGACGACGATCGGTATGTAGAGGAACGCGTAAAACAGCACGGTAACGATCGAGAGGCTCGGGAAGTGTGCAACCGCTCCGGCACCGCCTTTGCGTTTTCGGCCCGCGGTCATGACTCCGCTCCCTTGCTGTCCGGCTTGTTGATCCGGGCATAGAGCATCATGTTTGTGACAACGAAAAGCAGCAGGATGATTGCGATCGCCGAACCGAAAGGCCAGTTCCTGGCGGTGGCAAACTGGAACTGAACCAGGCTGCCAAGCATCAGGTTCTTGGCACCACCAAGCAGATCGACCGTAATGAAGTTCCCGACACAAGGGATGAAAACAAGGATCGCGCCGGCGGCAATGCCGGGCAATGTCAACGGCACGACCACATGCCGGATCGCTGTCCATTTATTGGCATAGAGATCGGCGGCCGCTTCCACCAGCCGGAAGTCCAGCTTCTCTAGACTGGCGTAGATCGGCAGCACCATGAGCGGCAGATAGGTGTAGGTCAGGCCAAGGATAACGGCATAAGGCGTATAGAGCAGCCCGAGGGAATCGTCGGGGCCGAAGATGCCGACAAACCTGAAAGGCGCGTCCAGTATGCCTCCCCGGCCAAGGATCAGAAGCCAGGCAAATGTGCGAATGAGCAGGTTCGTCCAGAAAGGAATGGTGATCAGAAAGATCAGCAGGTTTCTGCGCCGCTCGGGTTGGCGAACAATGTAATAGGCGACCGGAAACCCGATCAGGACTGTGGCAACCGTCGCCACAAGCGCCAGCAACAAGGATCTGAAAATGATGTTCAGGTATGACGCGTCAAACTGCAATACGTCGTCAAAATCACGCTCGAACAGAATCTGCTGATAGGCCGCAGTCGTGAAATTGGGATGAACGCCGCCATAAACGTTCTGCTCCATGAAGGAAATGACCAGCATGATGCACAGCGGCACCGCCATGAAGACAGCAATCACCAGGTAAGTCGGGCTCAGTGCCAGCCAACGCGCCCGGCTGCTCTTTTCAAAAGCTGAACTCATGATGTCAGCACCGCAATCGACTCCGGCGCAAAATCGACACCGATCGTATCGCCCACATTCATGTCGTGTTGACCGCGGCCTTCCTGATTGGAGTGATGTGTTATCAGTTTGGCACCGTCACTGAGTTCCAGGGTGTAGATCGAGGCTTGCCCCAGAAACGTCTTGTTGGTGATCTTCGCTGGCACGATGCCCGTACCGCCGGCGGACAGCACAACGTTCTCAGGACGGATGTTCAGGGTGACATTCGCGCCGTCCTCAAGCTCAATGTTTTGCTTCACATTGAAGGCGACACCGCCGGCTGTTTTGAAGCCAGTATGATCCGCTCCCCTGGAAACCGCCGTTACATCGATCAGGTTTGTGTCCCCGATGAAGTCGGCGACAAATCGGTTTGAAGGCCGCTTGTAGATATCTTCCGGCGAGCCGATCTGCTGAACTTCACCGTTAGACATGACCGCTATCCGGTCACTCATGGACAGCGCCTCGTCCTGATCGTGTGTCACGAAAACGAAGGTAATACCGGTCTCACGCTGCAGTCTTTGCAGTTCGTCGCGCATGGCCTGGCGCAACTTCAGATCAAGCGCCGACAGAGGTTCATCCAACAGCAAGACTTTCGGATGCGGCGCCAGCGCCCGGGCCAGAGCCACCCGCTGCATTTGTCCGCCGGACATCTGCGTCGTCCGGCGATCGCCAAACTCCTCCATATGAACGAGCGCCAACATGTCCCGAACCGTTTTGTCGACTTCTTCTTTTGGTTTACCCAGACGTTGAAGCCCGAACGCAATGTTCTCGCGTACGGTCATGTGGGGAAAAAGGGCGTAGTGCTGAAAAACCGTGTTCACCGGTCGCTGGTGCGGGGCGAGATCCTCGATCTCCTCGCCATACAGAAAGATCGCGCCTTCCGTGACTTCCTCAAATCCAGCGAACAGCCTCAGCAAAGTTGTCTTGCCGCACCCCGATGGGCCCAGAAGCGTGAAAAACTCGTTGTGTCGAATATCGAGAGAGACCCGTTTCAAGGCCGTGACACCGTCCGGCGGCGTTCCGTAAACTTTTACGACATCACGCACTTCCAGTGCATTTTGTGACTGGTTCTCTACCAACGTAACCTCCCCAAAAGTCCGGAATGTGCATACAGACCGTCCTATTCTCACAGAATAAGACTGGCCATGAATTTAATAAATTATTGTTTCACAACTCATGGCTTCGGTTTTTTCGATGCACAAGCCTGTTCTGTCCCCCCTGGCCGCCCAGTGCGTCCAATAGTTCTACAAATGAGGATTCAAGACCGTCGACGTATGATCATGAAACACGGCGGTGGGAACAATATGGCATTTCGCATAGATGCCGAGAAATCTGTCGACGCCGTTGGTCTGGAGAGACTTCTAAACTCGTGCCGTCGGTGGTGCAGACAAGCCCATCAGCTGTTCCAGGAACAGCGAAGAGAGTTCCGCCTGGCTACCCACATTCATTTTCCGGTAAACGTTGGAACGATGGATGCTGATCGTTCCCGGCGACAGATCGAGCAGACGTGCCATGGATTTTGCGGAATGGCCTCGAAGAAGACATTGGGCAATCTCCGCCTCACGTTCTGTCAAATGGTTCTCGCCGAATTGTTCAAGCGTATCGCTGACCTGTTTATGCAAGGCTCTCCGATTGGACAAGTCTGGCGCACTGGACGACTTCACGCTTGAAAAGTGTTTTGAAAACAACGATGTCGTCAACTTTTCCAGATCGGTCATGACGTTAATGACCCGTTCAAGCTGATCATCGTGAGCGTCTTCGATCAAAATGGAAAGATGGACACAAACCTCGTCATTGATCTGGTGAAGGCTGCCAACCTCATTGTTGGCACCAATCTGACGAAAATAGCTGCTGTAAACCCGGGTCCTCTCATGCAAGTCAAGTTGATCGACTGACACGTGAATCACACCGCGCCGGTTCGACGCTTTGTAAAGATTGTAGATCGGATCGAGCAGATATACCCCACTCAGATATCTCTTTAAATCTGAGTCATAATCCTCTGTTCCATAAGTATAAATGACGCGAGGTTGCAGTTCAGCGCGAAATTCGATCAACCCTATGGAGTGAGCTGGTATCCATTGAGTAACGAATTCAGCAAACCGCTTCGGAAAGTCGAGGTCACCGATGTGATCAAGGAGCCCAGCGATTTGGTCAAAAAACAGGCCTCTGTTGTCCTTGATACGCTTGACCATTGCCGCCCTGTCCGATTGACGCCTGCGGGAAAGCATCTCTCGGCCTCCCGCATGACGCGGCAATCGTAAACTAGGCAACCTTTGTTCGGCAATTACAAACGGTCCGGGCCAGAAACCCGGTTAGACACGGACAAATGCCTTAGGCTGGTCTTGTCCACTCACCGCTCTCAACCAGATCGTCCATGACCGCACGAATGCCCTTACCCAGGGTTGCGACGACGAAATCGACATCATCTTTGGTCATGACCAGAGGCGGCGACATCACGTTCAGATGGCCGATCGGGCGAACCATGAGGCCCATTTCATCGCATTTGTCCGCAATACGTTTGCCAATGTTGACGGAATCAGGGAACAATTCCTTGGTTTCCTTGTTGGCGACGTTTTCGATGCACATCATCAGTTTGCGGCCGCGTACATCGCCGACGATTTCGATGTCACGCAGGGATTGAAGCTGGGTTTCGAAGTAACTGCCGACATCCTTGGCATGGTCAAGAATGTTTTCCCGTTCCATGATTTCAATGTTTTTGAGCGCTGCTGCACAACAGACCGGATGACCGGAATAGGTGAAACCGCTGGTGTACATCCGGTCCGGGTCGCCTTTGGAGATCGCGTCGTGAATCCGGTCGCTGTAGATCATGGCACCAATTGGCAGGTAGCCTGACGACAGCCCCTTGGCCGATGTGATGATGTCGGGAACAATGCCGAATTCGCTTTCGGAAGCGAACCAATGGCCAAGCCGGCCAAATCCGGTGACCACTTCATCGGACACATAAAGCACGTCGTGTTTCTGGCAAACATCCCATGTGCGCTTGTGATAACCCTCAGGCGGCACGATCACCCCACCGGCGCCCATCACCGGTTCGGCAAAGAAGGCGCCAACGCGCTCCGGTCCGATTTCCATGATTTTCTGATCGAGTTCATCCACAAGAAAGTCCAGAAACTCCGCTTCCGACATGCCTTCCGGCGCGCGGTAGAAAGATGGATAGGACACGTGGTGGATGGTGTCGGTGATGTACTTGAATTCAGGCGCACGGTCGGCCTTCTTGTTGCCGATGGACATGCTGGCATAGGTCGAACCGTGATATCCCCCCTTCCGTGCAATCACATGACACTTGTCGGGCATGCCGCGGCAACTGTTGTAGAACTGGATCATCCGGAAAGCCGAGTCCACAGCGGTCGAACCACCGGTCGTAAACATGACCCGGTTGAGATCGCCCGGGGCCAGTTCGGCAAGCTTTGCCGAAAGCAGCGCTGCGGGTGAGGTCGTCATATCTGTGAAGGGACTGGCATAGGCGAGCTTCTTCACCTGTTCGGCAATCGCATCCGCCATTTCTTCCCGGCCCTGTCCGATGTTCGTGCACCATAGACCGCCGATCGCATCAAAATACTTCTGGCCGTTGACGTCTTGAACCGTGCAGCCCTCACCGCTCTCGATAATCAGCGCACCTGTATCCTTGAAGCTGTCGAAATGGACCCACGGGTGAAGGTTGTGACGTTTGTCCAATTCCCAGGTTTCCTGTCCTGCGTCGTTGGATCCGCTGAAGGCTGCATGTGACATCGATTGGCCCTACCTGCTCGGTTACGTCGGCATCCGGCACCATGCCGGGCGACTCAAATTTCTGAACGGTTACTCATTATGAAGAACCATTTTGAATCAACATTCAATATGAATCGCTGGCACCGGGCAATAGTGCGTTTCGCATAGACCATTCGTCGCGAACCGCTTCAGACAATCCTACCTGCCGGTTTATTCAGCCAAATCACTGGTTCGACATAACAAAATTGCGGACAGAGGCGCTTTCTGCAAGATTGTCGTCATGTCCATCTCGTCGCTCGAAAAATCCACCGAACTTCTTTCCAAACTGATTGCCTTTCCCACCGTTAGCCGGGACAGCAATCTCGACCTCATCGGCTACATCGAAACCTATTTGTCCGGTTTTGGCGTCAGGAGCCGTCTGGTTCACAACGCCGAACATACCAAGGCAAACCTGTACGCAACGCTTGGACCTGACGATGCGCCAGGCGTCATGTTGTCTGGCCATACCGATGTGGTGCCCGTCGAGGGCCAGGACTGGACCTCGGATCCCTTTGCCCTGAAACAGGCGGGCGGGCGTCTTTTCGGACGCGGCACGGCAGACATGAAAGGTTTCATTGCCTGCGTTCTCGCCCTCGTGGAACGGCTGGATCACGACCGACTTGAAACACCAATTCACCTGGCTTTCAGCTACGACGAGGAGATCGGTTGTGTCGGTGTTCGCCGCCTGATCGACATTTTGGAGAAAGCACCTGTCCGGCCGCGGTTCTGCATCATCGGAGAACCAACGTCCATGCAGCTGGTGGTCGCCCATAAAGGCAAGACGGCCGGGCGTGTTACCTGTATCGGCCGGGAATGCCATTCAAGCCTGGCGCCCGAAGGCTTGAACGCGATCTATCTGGCACAAGACATGATTTCAGCCTTCCGGGCCGTCCAGGACACGATCATCCGAACCGGGATCCATGACGATGCCTATGACGTCGCCTACACAACGCTCCACGTAGGCGTTATTGCCGGCGGCACCGCCTTGAACATTGTACCGAACCACTGTCATTTTGATTTTGAGATCCGTCATCTGCCACTCGATTCTGCCTCCGATCTCCTCGTGCAACTCCGCGCCGAGGCCACGCGCATCGTGGCCCCTCATCTGAAACAGTTTCCGGACGCGTCGATCGAATTGTCCGTGGTCAACAGCTATCCGTCCCTGGACACAGCCCCTGAAAGCGAAGTGGTGCGTTTTGTGGAATCGTTGACCGGCGCCAACACGACAGCAAAGATAACGTTTGGAACCGAAGGCGGCTTGTTTTCTGAGCGGCTCGGCATCGAGACCGTTGTCCTTGGACCCGGCAACATCGTTCAGGCCCATAAGCCCGACGAGTTCATTGCCATTGATCAGCTTGAGCAGTGCAATACATTCCTCGACCGGCTGGGCGCTGCCCTTTCCAGATAAGGCACAGGAAACGGGTGGATTTTCGCGCCTGGCCCGCCACATCCTGAGGTGAAACGACCCCTGACAGGAGCATCCAGGAATGAGCAAAGCCGCTGAGAAACTGCAACACCACCCCACCTCCGCTGTTACACAGATCGACTGGACCAGGATAACATCGGATCTGGACGCTCAGGGGCACGCCGTGATCACGAACCTCATGGAACCCGGGCAATGCCAGTCCCTTGCGGGACTCTATCCACAAGAGGATCGTTTCCGCAGCCATGTGGTAATGCAGCGACACGGGTTCGGCCAGGGGGAGTACAAGTATTTTTCCTATCCTCTGCCGGATGTGATTTCCAACCTTCGGGCAAAACTCTATCCCTCACTGGCCGGGATCGCCAACCAGTGGAATGCAGACATGAAGCGCCCCGAACGCTATCCGGAAGCACTCGACGACTTCCTCAAACGGTGTCACAGAGCGGGCCAGACCAGACCGACACCGCTTCTGCTGAGCTACGAGCCCGGAGACTACAATTGCCTCCATCAGGATCTCTACGGCGAGCACGTATTCCCGCTTCAGGTCGCCATACTCTTGTCCCGACCCGGTGAAGGTTTTACCGGCGGTGAGTTCGTTCTCACCGAACAGCGACCGCGCATGCAATCACGCGCCGAAGTTGTCAGCCTCGGCCAGGGTG
>JAJFHC010000253.1 GCA_021775835.1 Hyphomicrobiales bacterium
TCAATTTCTGCGCCAATAATTATCTCGGCCTTGCCGATCATCCGGACATCATCGCCGCTGCCAAGGCGACCATGGACGAATACGGATTCGGCATGGCGTCAGTCCGCTTCATCTGCGGGACGACCGATCTGCATCGCCGGGTCGAACGAGAGATCGCGGACTTTCTCGGCTACGAAGATTCTATTCTGTTTGCCGCATGCTTTGACGCCAATGGCGGTGTCTTCGAGCCGCTGCTCGGCGCGGAAGATGCGATCATTTCCGACGCCCTCAATCACGCGTCGATTATTGACGGCGTTCGCCTGTGCAAAGCGAAACGCTATCGCTTCGCCAATTCCGACATGGCCGATCTGCGCACACAGTTGAAACAGGCGGACGCCGACGGCGCGCGCACAAAACTGATCGTCACCGACGGCGTCTTCTCCACGGACGGCTATATCGCCAAACTTGATGAGATTTGTGCGTTGGCGGATGAATTTGACACCCTCGTCATGGTGGATGACGCCCACGCGACCGGTTTCATGGGCGCCGGCGGCAAAGGCGCGCCAACCCATTGCGGCGTCGCTGAACGCGTCGACATTCTGACCGGCACGTTGGGCAAGGCGCTTGGCGGCGGCATGGGCGGTTACTTCTGCGCGTCAAAGCAGGTCGTGCACCTGTTGCGCAATCGCGCCCGCCCCTATCTCTTTTCCAATGCGCTGACGCCGACGCTTCTCGGCGCGACATTGAAAACACTGGAACTCGTCCGCGACGGCGACGGTTTGCGCGCGCAGCTTTTCCGAAACGCCGAACGCTTCCGCGCGCAAATGACGGAGGCCGGCTTTGACCTTCTCCCCGGCGAGCACCCGATCATCCCGGTGATGATCCCCGATGCGCGCAAGGCCGGCGAGATGGCCGCCGCCATGATGGACGAAGGCGTATACGTCACCGCGTTCTCGTTTCCGGTCGTGCCGAAAGGCAAGGCGCGAATCCGGACGCAAATGTGCGCGGCCCATTCCGACGAACAGGTCGACCGGGCCGTGACGGCGTTCGTCGCGGCTGGTAAGAGAGTCGGCGTGATCTAGGAAAATCTTATGAAAGCCCTGATGAAAGCAAAGGCCGAAGAAGGCATCTGGCTCGCCGATACTGTGCAGCCGACCATCGGCCCGAACGATGTGCTGATCAAAGTGAAACGCTCCGCCATCTGCGGCACAGATGTGCACATCTATAACTGGGACGAGTGGGCGCAGAAAACGATCCCCGTGCCGATGACCGTCGGCCACGAGTTTTCCGGCGAGGTCGTCGATATCGGATCGGAAGTGCATCCCGAACACGCCACGTTCAAGATCGGTGACCGGGTCTCGGCGGAAGGCCACGTCACCTGCGGACATTGCCGCAATTGCCGCGGCGGCAAGCGCCATCTTTGCCGCAACACCATGGGCGTCGGCGTCAACCGACCGGGCTCCTTCGCGGAATACGTCGCCGTGCCTGCCTTCAACGTCTACCGCCTGCCCGATGACGTATCCGACGACATGGGCGCGATCTTCGATCCTTACGGCAACGCGACCCACACGGCGCTGGCGTTCGATCTTGTCGGCGAGGATGTGTTGATCACCGGCGCCGGACCCATCGGCATCATGGCCGCGGCCATCGCCAAATTTGTCGGCGCGCGCCATGTGGTTGTGACCGACGTCAACGACTATCGCCTCGACCTCGCTAAACAGATGGGCGCCACGCGCGCCGTCAACGTCGCCAATGAAGATCTGCGCGATGTCATGTCGGACCTGAAAATGACGGAAGGGTTCGATGTTGGCCTGGAGATGTCCGGCGTCGTCTCGGCCTTTCAGTCGATGCTCGATGCGATGAACCATGGCGGCAAGATCGCCCTCCTCGGCATCATGCCAAACGGCGCCGGGATAGACTGGGACAAGGTCATCTTCAAAGGCCTCGATATCAAAGGCATATACGGCCGACGGATGTTCGAGACCTGGTACAAGATGGGCGCGATGCTGCAAGGCGGCCTCGACCTCTCGCCGATCCTGACCCACCGGTTTTCTATCGATGATTTTCAGGATGGTTTCGACGTGATGCGGTCAGGGCAATCGGGGAAAGTTATTCTTGAGTGGTAGCGGGCGGCTGAGATTGGCCCAACGCGACGTTCGCATTGGTGATGCAAATGCCTGATTTTGAGCGCATTCGCGACGCTGCCACTCGCCCGATTCGCCCAGATCGGGATGTCTACAGTTAATTGCAAACAAACTGTTCCCGACGTGTAGATTATAAAGCATTATTGGCAAAAACATCGTTTCGAGGTCTAAGCGCCGTGGGACTCCTTAAGTCGCTATTGTTCATCGTCGTCCTTATTGTACTTGCAGGCCTAGTGGTCACAGCCTTGGCGCTACGCGACACGCACCATCGGATTGTTTTGCTAGAAGCGGAACGGTCGCTTGTTGAGACCCGACACGGGCTGATCGAATACATCCGTTGGGGCGATGGACCGGTCGTCCTCGTGGTTCATGGCGCAGGGGGCGGGTTTGACCAAGGACGACTATTGACTAAGGCCGTAGGCGCCGACGGTTATGATTGGATCTCCGTCTCTCGCTTTGGGTATCTCGGAAGCACGATGCCTGAGCATCCATCGACCGCCGCTCAAGCGGAAGCTTTCGCTGATCTTCTGGACGCCCTTGACGTTGAGCGCGTCAACATCCTCGCGATGTCCGGGGGTGTACCGCCCGCGCTGAAATTCGCCGAACTATTTCCGGAGAGAGCCGATCGCATGGTACTGCTGTCGTCAGCGCCATTCACGCCCTTTAGTCCTGAAGTCGAAAACCGTCCAGTTCCAACATGGGTTTACTCAGCGCTGCTCGGAAACGATGTCGTCTATTGGTGTCTCACCAAGGTGGCGCGAGGTCGCATGGAGGACGCCTTCGATGCGCGCGATGACCAGAGAATGGATTTGCCCGCCTCAGAGGAAAGCTTTATCCACGAATTGGTTGATACATTCCTGCCCGCATCAAGGCGGGTCCAGGGCGTGAATAATGAAGGCGCCGCCGTCGATCCCGAAGCGACCTATAATCTCGAAACAATAGACGCGCCGGTTTTAGTCGTTCATGCGCGCGACGATCGCCTTAACCCATTTGAAATAAGCGAAAACATCGCTTCTCGCATTGAACGGGCAGACTTGCTCGCATTCGAAAAGGGCGGGCACTTATTGTTGAGCCATCACCAAGAACTCTCAATCAAGATTGATGCTTTTCTTGGCGCGCAAAGCGAGCGATAATTTCAACTGGTAGAGTCAGTAGAAGCCGCGTAGCCTATCATCGATCGTCTTTTTCTCGCTCCATAATGCTCATTCACGAACACGGACTCTACGTCCGCCGTTGCCGACGTCTTTTTCAACTAATCCTGTCAACGCCGCGGACGCCCGCCTTTGACATTCCGCCCCCTCCCGCCTACGCCGTCGCGCGAAGAGGAGACTGGCGATGATACCCCGTTATGCGCGCGCTGAAATGGCCGATATCTGGTCGCCGGAGACGAAATACCGGATCTGGTTTGAGATTGAGGCCCATGCGGGCGTCGCCATGGCCGAGCTCGGGGTGATCCCAAAAGACGCGGCGCAAACCGTCTGGGAAAAAGGCAAGGACGCGACGTTTGACGCCGACCGAATCGACGAGATCGAGCGCGAGGTCAAACACGATGTCATCGCCTTCCTCACCCATCTTGCCGAACTGATCGGCCCGGAAGCGCGGTTCGTTCATCAGGGCATGACCTCGTCTGACGTGCTCGACACCTGCCTGTCGGTGCAGCTGGCGCGGGCCAGCGACATTCTCCTTGCTGGTCTTGATCGTCTGCTCGCAGCGCTGAAAAAACGCGCGCTTGAGCATAAAAACACGATCTGCGTCGGACGCAGCCACGGCATTCACGCCGAACCAACAACCTTCGGCATCAAACTCGCGACTTTTTATGCAGAGTTTAAACGCGCACGCCAACGCCTCGAAACAGCGCGCGAAGAAATCGCGGTTTGTGCAATCTCCGGCGCCGTCGGCACATTCGCCAATATCGACCCGTCCGTCGAAGCTTACGTCGCCGACAAAATGGGCCTTGGCGTCGAACCTGTCTCAACGCAAGTTATCCCGCGCGACCGACACGCAGCTTATTTCGCAACGCTCGGTGTCATCGCGTCGTCCATCGAACGGCTTGCCGTTGAAATCCGTCATTTGCAACGCAGTGAAGTTCTTGAGGCGGAGGAATTTTTCGCCAAGGGCCAGAAGGGCTCTTCGTCGATGCCGCACAAACGCAACCCGATCCTGACGGAGAACCTGACGGGTCTTGCCCGGCTGGTGCGTATGTGCGCGATGCCGGCAATGGAAAACGTGGCGCTGTGGCATGAGCGCGATATCTCCCATTCATCCGTTGAACGGGGCATTGCGCCGGACGCAACGGTTCATCTCGACTTCGCGCTTCAACGCCTTGCCGGCGTCATTGAAATTCTCGTCGTTTATCCCGAGCAGATGCAGGCAAATCTCGACCGGCTCGGCGGGCTCATCTTTTCGCAGCGGGTCCTGCTGGCCCTAACGCAAGCCGGCGCCAGCCGCGAGGATTCCTATTCGTGGGTTCAGCGCAATGCGATGCCCGCCTGGCGCGGCGAAGCATCGTTCCTTGATCTTCTAAAAGCCGACAAAGACGTCGCGCTCAATCTGCCTGAAAAAGAACTCGAAGCGCTGTTCGATCTCGGCTGGCACACCAAGCATGTGGATACGATTTTCGCCCGTGTGTTCGTCGACTAGTTGGCGCTGCGCTGCACGACCAAATTGATAATCGCCGCAATGAGCCCGGCGAGCGCCATGATAAACAGCGTCATTGATGCGGCTTCGGAAAAGTCCGACCGCGCAAACGGGCCACCAGCAGCAAGCACCTCGACGGGTTTCGGATCGGCGTAACCGTCCGGCGTCGTTACGCCGAGAAACGGCGACAGGTGAAAACCGACCGCGCCCAAAAACGGCAAGATCGCCAGTTTCGAGCCGATCGCCCGGGTCATCGGAATAATCAGGAGAACCCCTGCCAGCAATTCGAGCCCGCCGGTCGCATAATTGCCGAGCGGATAGGCCATCTCCGCAAAAGGAAGACCGGCTGCAGCGGCCTTGTATTCGATATAAGGGAAAATATGCGCGCCGCCGGTGAACTTCACCACGCCGAAAAAAACCAGAAAACCGCCGACAGCCAACGCCAGCGCCCATCGCAAAATTGTCATGATAATGGCTTCCTTTCCCGGGCCCCGCGACACGCGCGACCATTCCCCTTGCGCCGCTGAAAATGGACCAGCCCTGCCCTCCGCGCCAATGACGGTTAAACACATCACTGTGACCGCTGGAAGGCCCGCCAGCGCGTCGCGGCCGCCGGATTACTAGCTATCCTGCTTTCAAACACCGCCCTAATGCGGATTCCCGGCGAAAACGGCCCGAAACGCCTTGACATCAAGGCGCGCCTGCGTATTTTCCGCCGCTCGTCGCGACTGGCGCGAACATCCGTTTTGGGCGCCCAATGGAGTAAGAGATGGCCAAGCCAACCACTGTGAAAGTCCGCCTTAATTCGTCAGCGGATACTGGCTTTTTTTACGTCGCCAAAAAGAACACCCGGACCATGACCGAAAAAATGGTGATGCGGAAATATGACCCCGTAGCGCGCAAGCACGTGGAATTCAAAGAAGGCAAGATCAAGTAAGGCGCTTGCTCTTCAACAGCGCTGATCTGACAGGCCGCCTTTCGGGCGGCCTTTTTCGTTTTGGCTGACAATGGAAAGTAACCGCGCCGATGATTGGAAAACTTTCAGGCATCGCCGTCAGGCCGGATCGATACGCCCCGCTCATCGATCATGACGACATCCACATTGCCGTCGACGGACTGGACGGCGACCATGCGGGCCGATGGCCCGACCGGATGGTTTCCGTTATTGCGGCAGAAGACTGGGCAGCCGCATGCGCGGAGCTCGATCCTCCTGCAAATCCGATCATCGAACTGCCCTGGCAATCGCGCCGCGCCAATTTGTTACTGGAGGGCGTGCGGCTGCCGCGCGCCGTCGGCGCGGTTATCCGAATCGGTGAGGTCATTCTGGAGGTCACCGGCCAGACCCATCCGTGTAAACGAATGGAAGAAACGCAGGCCGGTCTGTTAAAGGCGCTGGCGAAAGAGTGGCGCGGCGGCGTTCTGTGCCGGGTCAAAACACCGGGCCGTGTGCGAATCGGCGATGCGGCCG
>JAJFHC010000254.1 GCA_021775835.1 Hyphomicrobiales bacterium
TCTGCCCAGTCGCCATGATCGGGGCTGGATCATCAGGCTCGGCGGCATGTTCTCGAAACACAGCCACCCGCCGGCCAAGAAATTCAACCCTGGCCAGAAATTGATCTTCTGGATCGTCATTCTGGGCGGCCTGTCGTTGAGCCTTTCGGGTATCGCCCTGATGTTCCCGTTTGAATACGCGATGTTCGGCAAGACATTTGAAATCGTCAACATGTTCGGTTTCAAACTTCCCACTGAGTTGACGGCCATGCAGGAAATGCAACTGAGTCAGTTGTGGCACTCGATTGTCGGGTTGATCCTGATGGTGGTCATCGTCGCCCATATCTATATCGGAACGATCGGTATGGAAGGCGCGTTTGACGCAATGGGTTCCGGCGAAGTCGACGCCAACTGGGCACGGGAACATCATTCGATCTGGATGGACAAAATTGCCCCGGCGAAAGCCACGTCGCCGCCTGCCGCCGCGACACCCAAGGATCCGGATGCCACCGGCGGAGACGCCGGCGCGACCGGTACCCAAGCCCAACCTGCGGAATAGTCCCGGCAAGCCGCCGATGCGATGTCTAGCGCTCATTTTCATGGCCCTCGTTATGAGCTTGAGTGCCGGACAGGCTGGCGATCTCAAGGGCCATGGCGGACCGATCAAGGCGGTCGAAATCTCCCCCGATGGCACAATGGTGTTGTCGGGAAGTTTCGATTACTCGGGCATATCATGGGATATTTCCAGTGGTCAGCCAAAGCTCCTGCAGCGACTCATAGGACATGATGCAGCCGTCAACGCCGTGACTTTCACTCCTGACGGGTTGCACGCCGTGACCGGAAGCGATGACGGAACCGTGGGGTTCTGGAACATCCGAACCGGCAAGCTGATCCATCGGTTTACGGGTCATGAGGGCAAAGTCGTCGACGTGTCCGTTTCTCCCGATGGCCGGATTGCGGCATCGGCCGCTTGGGACCGGACGGTAGGGATCTGGAAGCTGTCCGAACCCTATGATGGGGCCCGTCTCAAGGGGCACACGAACAACGTCAACACCGTCGCCTTTTCACAGAACGGAGAGGTTCTCTTCTCAGGTGGCTATGACGGCACCATTCGCAGTTGGGATGTGGCCGGCCAGGCTCCGATAAGGACAATTCTGCGTTATGGCTGGGGCGTCAACACGCTGGAGGTTTTGCAGGCCAACAACCGGCTCGTGTTTGGCGCGCTCGATGGCGCCGTGAAGGAGCTTAACGTCAAAACCGGTGAGATAGAAAAGGATCTGGGCGCACATGAAGGACCGGTTCTTTCAAGTGCTGTATCCCGGGACAAGAAATCGGTGGCGACCGGTGGCGGAGACGGGCGCATCAACGTCTGGTCGGTGGCTGACTGGCGGGTCAAGTTCTCGTTCGACAATCCGGTCGGCCCGGTCTGGGCACTTGATTTTCTGAACGATGGCAAGTCGATGTACTTCGCCGGGCTGGATGACGTCGCTTTCCTCTGGCAGATGGAACCCGCAAAACCGTTCGAACCGGCCAGAGGCAAATTTCCGAGACGGTTCCAGGTTGGAGGTGATGTCGAACTCGGGGAACGTCAGTTCGCGCGTAAATGCAGCATTTGCCATACGCTGACACCAGACGGTGCCAACCGTGCGGGCCCGACCCTGTACCTTCTGTTTGGCCGCCGCGCCGGTACCATCCCGGGTTATGCCTATTCGAAGGCCCTGACTAGTTCGACAATAGTATGGAATGCAAAAACAATCAGTGAGTTGTTCACCCAGGGGCCCGAACACTACACACCAGGCACAAAGATGCCACTTCAACGCATCAAGAACGCCGAGATCAGAAATGCGTTGATTGCGTATCTCGAACGGGCCACAAAAGGTGATAAACTGGAATCGTCCACAGCACAGGGCGTGCAGTAGGATAATTGGGAGAATGACATGAAGGCATTTCTGGCAAGCCTCGTTATGATTGGTGTTATCGTCGTTGTTGCCAACGCCGGCCTTCAACAGCTCAACATGTCGGCGCAAGACGTCTACTCGTCCGATAGCGGCTCGGTCAGGCACTGACCGCTCACCGTGTCAATCGCCAGATCCGCAGTCCTTGGACTGATCCTTCTCGCCATCGCATCCGGTCTGGATGTCAGCGCGGCCAAATCGCCCGTGGACGAACGTGCCCGGACAATCGCCGATACCTTGCCCTCAATCGTGTCCGTGTTGCCGAAGTGGTCGGCAGACACCAAGCGTCCGGCTGAACCGGAAGGTGCCGGCGTCGCAATAGCCGACGGCCAGACCATCGTGACCGCCAGCCACGTTCTCGGGCGGGCCAAAACAGTGCAGGTCCGCACACTGGACGGAGAGGTCGTCGACGCCCGCATATTGGCGCGAGATCCGTTCACAGATATCGCCCTCCTCACCATCGACCGAAAGCTGCCGACCCTGAAGTTTGCCGGAGATGCCGTCATCGGTCAGCCTGTCTGTGCCTTGGGGCATCCGTTTGGATTCGGGCTGTCGGTGAGTTGCGGAATCGTATCAGGCATTCACAAGGCCGGTGCCGGGTTTAATGCAATTGAAGATTTCGTCCAAACCGATGCGGCGATCAATCCCGGGATGTCCGGCGGTGCCCTGATCGATTCGAATGGCGCCCTTGTCGGGCTTGTCTCGGCAATATTCACAGGCAGCGCCGACGGTAATCTGGGCGTCAATTTTGCTGTATCCGCACCACTCCTGCAGCGGGTTGTGGCAGACCTTGCGGCCCACGGCCGCGTCCGGCGCATAAAGATGGGCCTTCGTCTCGGTCCCGCCATTCGAAAAGGTGAGGTTGGACGGCTTGCAGCGCGCGTGCTGAACGTGAAAGCTGGATCTTACGGCGAACAGGCAGGCCTCATGAAAGACGACCTGATTCTGCGAGCC
This sequence comes from Hyphomicrobiales bacterium, assembly GCA_021775835.1. The sequence goes on from JAJFHC010000254.1 coordinate 2,889, forward strand.
ATGGGGAGAAGAATCCATAAACCGGCTGACTTTACATCCGTGATTGGACGATTGAGGGCGGGGGACCAGCTTGATATGGATATCACGCGTGCAGGCACGCCAATGACGCTGTCGGTCAGGTTCGACCCGCCGACCTCGGCACAGTAAATGTCACTTAACACACGATTGGGAGAATTTTGATGGACGACGAAAAATTCAACATGTCGATGCGCAAGTTCCTGAAGCAGGTGGGCGTAACCTCACAACAACAGATTGAAAGTGCTGTGAGGAACTCCGGACGCAGCGAAGGCTCCGTCAAGGTCAGGGTTGTTCTGACCGCGGAAGGCCTGGACCTTGATCATGTGGTGGAAGGTGAGATCGATATGTCCTGACCGGCGGGTCTGATCTGAGGCGATATCCATGCACATGCCCGACCCGACTTTTCCGCCCTTGCTCACCGGCCATCCGATCAAGGGTGCCGTCAAGGCATATGAAACGGCTCAGACCCTGGCCATGAAAGGCGAGGCCGGGGCAGGGGATGTGTTCTGGGCGCGATCGACCGATATCCTCGACATCGCGGTGGTGCTTGAACCGGAAGTTGACAGGTCACAAGCCATCCAGATGATGTTCGCCGCGATGGTAGCGTTTGGCGACAGCCTGGGTGCCATCGGACCGCCGGAGTTGGGCCTTTACTACGTCTGGCCCGGTGGCCTTCTGGTCAATGGGGCGACAGCCGGCCAGGTTCGCGTGGCATTGCCTGATGCCTGTCGCCAGGGCGGCACGCCGGACTGGATGGTGATTGGAATCACGGTCAATCTCCGGGTCGGCAACCAGGATGTCGAACCGGGCGACGACGCCCGCAACACAAACCTGCTTGAGGAAGGCTGCGGTGACATTACCCGCACCCAGCTTGTGGAATCCCTGTGCCGGCACTTCCTGGTCTGGATCAACACGTGGGAGCACGAAGGTTTCAAGCCAATTCACGAGATCTGGGTAGGACGCTGCACCGAATTGTCCGACCAATTGGATTTCACACTTGGTGAACAGCGTCATCGCGGAACGTTTGTCGGGCTGGATGAGAGCGGTGATCTCCTGATGCGGCCCGAGGGTGGCGATAGCGTGGTCTCCATATCGGTTCTCGACTGCGTCGACTATGCAACGGCGAGCGCCGACCAATGAAGTTCCTGCGGGTCATACGGTTTGACGGGTCTGATGATCACGTCTTCGAAACCGCAGCACGGCCCGATGAGTGGGCTTTGCCCGGCGGCTTTGAGTTTGCCGGCATCGAAGCAGGGCAGATCACCGGCAAGACACGGCAGGCCTTCGCAAATGGATTTCTGGGCCTTCCGTCATTCGGCCGATCGACCTTCGCCACCATTTCGGAAATGACGCAGGACGACTACGACGGCGCGATTAAAGTGTTGAGTCAGCAGTTGGTCGATTTCTACCGCGCGCCATCAGAAGACGAAGCCAGGTCGGCGGCACGATCCGAGGTCGACTTCGTGATCGACCTGTGCGCACAGGAGCCTATAAACACAGTGTTCACGCTCCGGCGCGTCCTCGACGATGGCGAGATCCGCGAAGAATTCCGGATCATTACCCCGCCGTCCGAACCCCTTCACGCCAAAGTATGGCAGGTGGTTGAAGACGATGCATGATTTCTGGAAGTCCTCTGGTTTTCACCTTCTCGAACTGGATGATGCTGGTCGCCTTTCGCTCACGGCAGATTACCTGCGGGCCTACTACACCCGGCCCGAGGTTCATCCGGTTGAAGAATCCTGTGCAGAAGAGATTGCCTTGCATGACGCTCTCATGGCGAATCCGTTCATGGAGGTGTCTGCCGAACGGGTCGCGTTGCTCGCGGATGAAGACGCCCGCGACGTCTATCGGATTGTGCTCGGGTTTCGCGACAGGCTCGTGGACGCTGGCACCCTGGAAGCAGCCTATCTTGAACTGATCCGGTCCACGAGTGTCACCGTGCCTCCGGTTTTCCTGGACCAGATGGTGCACGCGATCCTACGCAACTGCCTGACCCGGGTTACCGATCCAATCCGCGTTCGTGCTGCTGAAATCCTCTTCCGCGACCAGAACGTGAGCACCGATGACGGCCGGATCATGTTGGCCGATGACGAGATTGTCGAAATGCATTCAGCAAACCAGGGCCTGGGCGGAATCGGCCAGTTGCTGTTGGAGAGCAATACGCCGGCGAGGACAGTCGAACTGGATGTCCTCGATGAAGACAACAATGACATTTACTGGGACAGGAGCGACCGTTTCGACACGGTTATAGATCTGCGCTTCACCCAACCGGGCCTCGATGCCCTTGCCCGCGTTCTGGAGACATGGTTGCGTCATATGATGGGGGTCGGTGTCCGTATCCAGCCGCTGCAGCGCATCGACGATGAACGCTGGACCTGGCACATCGGGCTCGACGGCGAGGCCACCCGTATTCTCAATGGGCTCTATCAGGGCGAGGCGATGTCCTTTGAGGACAGCCAGCAGATAATCGCGCTTTACCGGATGACGTTCGAAGACACGGGCATGGTTGTGCCTTCAGTCGGCAACCGGCCGGTCTATCTGGGGCTTGCCAAGACCAAAGCAGGAAAGTGCAAGCTGAAGCCACAGAATCTGCTCATGAATTTGCCCGTGGTAGAGGGCGGATAGACCGAGGCGCGGACAGGTGGTGCAAGACGACAAAAAGCCGAACATTCTCGACCGGCCTGTGGCGCGGCTGGGGGCGATCTTGGTGATAGGCGCTTGTGTCGCGCTGCTCGGATACCACCATCGCGACGATCTCTTTCCAGCTCCCGGAACAGGCAATGCCGGCCTCAATCCGGACTTCGTTCAGTGCCGCGACAAGCGCACAGCCGACATTGACAAAATGAAATCGGACGGGGTCATCACTTCCGCTCAGTACAATCAGTTCCTGCAACGCGCCATGGCGTTCTGCACGACGCAGTTCCCACCTGAGGGCAAATAGCGCTGTACAGGATTGCGGCACCGGTGACGGAGATATTGACGCAGTTCTAACGGTCAGTCTTCATCCTTCAGGAAATCATCGACGCTCAGGCCGCTGAATTCCTTGTTCCCCGAACTCTCGGCCTCTTCCGCGGCAAAATAGTCTTCCGTGGTACGGACACGCGTCCGGGTGCCCTGAGCAAACGGGTCGTTGGTGCCCATGGCCTGGGTCTCAACCCGGCAGTCGTCACACATCTTGATCAGGTTTGTGGCGTCCTCGTTGCGAAACATCGAGTGCTGGCCGCCAAGTTTCGCCAGGACGTGTTCGACAGAACTCTTGGTGCCGAACGGTTTGTCGCAGCGAATGCAGGCGAACGGTTCTTCTTCGTTGAGCACGACGCCGACCAAGGCGTCGGGCGTGAGATCAAGGCTGGGTTCAAGCGCAATGACATTCTCGGGACAGGTGTTCCGGCAAAGCCCACACTGGACGCACGCCTGCTCGACGAAGCGGATCTGTGGTTTGTCGGGATTGTCGTGGATTGCATTGGCGGGGCAGGCACTGACACAGGCCAGACACAAGGTGCAGCCGCCGGCATCAACACGGATGCGTCCGTAGGGTGCATCTACGGGCAGGGGAATGCGCGTCTGTGGCGCAGGCGCCTGCTCGTTCAGCCGTCCAAAGGCCGTTCGGGCAATGTCGCGCTTACCGCCGACCGCTCGGAATGCCGCCGATTCGAGCTGTGGCTGGGCCGGTGATTCATAAAGAGCGGATTCAAGAGCGTCAGGGTCCTGCTCAACGACGAGGGTGACCCGTGGCGTGTCGCCATATCCCATGGCCGACATGACCGTGTTGACCAGATCAATCTGGGTCTTCAGTCCTTCCAACTCGTCGATTTTCTCTGGTGACGCGAGAATGTTGATCGTCTGGACGCCGGTTGTGAGCATTGACGCCATGGCATCGTGGCCGAGGCTTGTGACCTCATTCAGAGCAAACGGCAGTACGTTTGCCGGCAAACCGCGCCCGTAGCGCGCGCACGCGGCAATCAGTTCGGTGCCATGTTTGTCGTCGTGAACCAGAAGCTGGGGTGATGTGCCACCTGCACGCAGGAAGGCGTCAGCAAGTACCTGAGCACGGGCAATGATATCTACACGCCCAGGATAGGTGTAGGACACGGCACCCGTGGGGCATACGGCGGAACACGATCCGCAACCGCCGCATACAGCCGGATCGATAGACACAAGATCACCAGCCGACGTGATCGCCGAAGCCGGACAAACGTCGAGACACCGGGTGCAGCCGGTCTGCTTGCTACGGCTATGGGCACAGATGTCGCCGTCATAGGTCACGTAAAGAGGTTTCTCGAACTCTCCTACCAGATCGGCGATTTCGAACATGCCATTGGCCACGGCAGCCGGCTGCCCTGGGTCGATGCAGAAGTATCCGTCCCGGTGACGCGGTGACGAAAACAGCGGCGCTTTTCCCGACATGTCGAAGATCAAGTCGCATGACGAGGCGGCGCCGTCGCGCGGCATCAGGAACTCTGCCGAGCTTTTGGAAGATGTCACCATGGGCGCATACCCGTTGACGGTGATCTCGAAGGCACCGAAATGCCCGGTAGCTGATGTAATTTCTCCGCGATAGATCGGCACGTCGATTTCGGGCGGAGGCAGAATATCGTCAGGCGTGCTGAGCAGCAGCGTGACGTTAAGCCGGCCGGAAAGTTTGCGGGCGACATCAAGCGCCGCCTGACCGGATCCGTAGACCAGACAGACACCATCGGATGTGAGCGTCGTCATGCCGGCGGGGGTCATGTGCGCGGTTGCTTCGGCCAGGAGGGCCGCTATCTTGGGCAGCGCACGGTCTTTCGCCTCAGACCATCCGGCGCGCTCCCGGATGTTTGTGAAGGCAAGCAGGTCCGCCTTGCCGCGTTCCTCGGCAATCTCGCGAAACAGAGGCGCTTCTTGGGTGCAGGCGATAAGCAGGGGCTTATCCTGGTCCAGGGCATTCTCGTAAGTTGCAATTTCGGTCCGGCAAAGATGGCTGTGAATCCGGATCGGCGCATCAGCATTCAAGGCGGCACAAAGCTTGTCGCCGTCAATCTCCATCGTGCGTTCGCAATTGCACACGAGCACCGTGCGTCCATCAAGCTCCATGCATTTTCTCCCAGAGTTCGCTTGGAGCACACCTCCCGCGAAGCTTTCTTGTTACCCAGGGCAACTGTTTAGCATATCCTGGAAACTCGCGGCGATTGTATGTTGTTGAGCCTGCCAGGCAATGCGTTATTTCGCATGGTGGTTTGACTGCGCGCCGCCGGCGCGGTGTAATTGGCCAAGCGTGTGCGGATGCTAGGAATTTCATGGAAAAAACACAGACAATTGATGTCGGAGTCGTGGTCGAGAAGCGCCGCATCGACCATCCGTGGCAGGAATGGAGCTGGTTGCCGGTAGCCGTCATTCCCGGCGCTGCCCGGATAGAACGCTGGGCTGTTATGATGACCGATCCCGATTGTGTCCAGTATCACGCCGCCACCTTGCCGCTCGAACTCCATCGCAAGGAAACCGAAGGCTATCTGGTCAATCTGGCCGACCGGGTGCCATCGGTTTACGTCGTTCTGCGCGAGAATGACGATGACGACGATGTTGGCGATGGCGACGAACGATCTCCGATGCAGGTACACTTGGTGAGTGCATCGGCGTTTGACG
>JAJFHC010000255.1 GCA_021775835.1 Hyphomicrobiales bacterium
CAACATTGTGGTCTCCTGTTTCAATGGTTTGGTTCGCACCACCATCAAAACGGAAAACCATCATCTCCTACAAGAGATGCGCCGCTCCCGATTCAGTTCGCTGAAACGGGAGCGGTGTCAGATAAAGTCGAAACTAGTTCACATAAAGGCGACTCACATACATCACATTGCTTATAGGCATTGTAGGAGGTGGGAGGCTATCAGTTGATATAACGCCAATAGCGAAGTCACATACCGAGCTACCCTATCGGACCATACTGCCTCTCCCATTCGCGCTCTCGCTGAATATATCTGTAGTGATTCTTGATCCAATCCCGTGTCTCTTCGGCAAGATCACGTCCCAAAATCAATGGAAGTGGATCGACAATTCCCTTTGGTCGGTGATAAACCGCTTCATTAATATCAACCTCTCCTCGCACTCCAACTAATTCCTCGGAGGCTTTGTACATTGCTTCGATTAATGCCCATTCTCCACCTCTGGTCACAATGAATGAATCATGGATGGGTAATGCGGTTATGGGTACGTCAGCATCCAGAAGCTTGATCATAACCCGTTCGGCTATGTCTGAATCTAGTCGTTGCATTGGTCCCCAAGCCTTCGAGAAGAAGTAATCATCAATCGGCTTGTGCATTCGGAGAAGATCCCGGAGTAGGTCGGAATATGGGCGACCAAACACATTCTCAAACTCTTTCCTTCGCACCTTGTCTCGTGCTGGTTCGGGCAAATTCTCCCATACTAGGGGACGATCCTGAAGCTCAATGTTGGGTGCAAATCTGTGCCATTGGTTTTCGTTTCTGGACGTTGGATCACTGTTGATGAGTTGATTGAATGCCTTCTTTCCATACGGTCGTACTTCAGGCGGCCAGTCTGGGGGAATGTATGTATCTTTTGGAAGGTCCTGCCCCACGTTGGCGTACATAAAATAGGGCTGGACAGAAATGAAATCCATTTCAACCGTAACCGCCCCTTCTATCTCAATGAACTTTCGATATTTGCCAGGCAATCCCTGCCACCATCCACCATAGAACCGACCTCCATTCTCATATCCACCAAGAGCAAAAATTCGCCGGAGTGTCCTGTTCGAGAACTCCAAGGGCTCTCGCGGTTCATCCTCGAGAGCGTCATGGCCAACTATACGGTTCCTCAAATCTTCGTATTCGAGATCTGTGATACTGAGGTTGATGTAGGAGGTTTGCAGGTTTGCGTTGATACGTCGAACGTTCGCCACTGCAGCATCCAAATCAAAATCACCTGGTTCAGGCAGAGATATGAGATCCTTCTTTTCGTCCTTTACAAAAATCACTTGCGCGTCTGGATCGGCTATCATGCTCGTCCAATTCAGTTCGTGATCCCGAAAATAGTCGGCTAGTTGGGGCGTTGCTTTCATCCGCGATGAGAACCCTCCGTGACCTGCATCTGCGATGTGGTTTTCAAGGAATCCCGTGTCGTTTAAAAAATCTATCAGCGTGAGAAATATTCGTTCACTTAGGACCGCATGATCACTTTGAGCGTCCCAGTAGCCTCCCCCTCTTGCGAAGTTGGGTTTGCCACGGCTGTAACCAATGTATTTCGTATCATCCCCTTCGTGTGCTGATAGGAGATCAAGCAAGATTATTTCAGCGTGCCGAGAATACTTCGCTTTATCCGCATCGGACATATTGCGTTGTCCTTGTTCCTGTCGATGATGCTCATACATCGAAACGAACTCGTGTGTGCGTTTGCCTATGTCAACAGACGCAGGCGCCCAATCCGTTCTATTGCGTCGTGAGTTTTTGAGATTGGGCATGTGATTCACTCAGTGCAGCGTAGTTACGTAGATTCATACGATTTTGGATTTCTTGGAAGATACACACTTGGTGCAATGACAGGAAATACAATGTCTATTCGAACTGGCAGAATTCTGGGGTTCGTCGTGGCAACTCAGGTATCCCATTCGCTTGCATGTACAGTGTCACTATGGCCAGCGAAACGGCTCCCGTGTGTACAGCCACGTTGTCCCTGCAAGAGAGTGTCGAAACGATAAATTTCGGCGAGAAAGTCACGAGCATCAATGCACTATAAGGAAACACCCCCAATCCCCCTCGGTGCCCCTCCAAAATTGTCCAATCCATGTGAAAACATTCGACCCCTTCCCTACCAAGGAAGATCACAATCCATAGATATCAATTGGTTATGATGATGTAGTGTGCAGAAGGCACTGTGCACTGCCTGAAACAGGCTATCTCGCAGGCTGACGACAGTCAGACAGGCGTGTCGTGATGGGCGTGTAGCTCAGCGGTAGACGCGAGTGACCTGGCCCGCAGGGTCATGGCACGACTTCGGTGTACGACTCCCCTAAATCAAAAGAGAGTGTCCAAACGACCATTTGTTGAGAAAATTGTGCACGTGCCCTATATTGTGCACGGCACTTGGCTGTGATGGTGGGCGTAATAGGGATTGAACCTATGACCCCTTCGATGTCACCGAAGTGCTCTACCGCTGAGCTACACGCCCATCACGACGGACCGGTATCCGGGCCGCTCAATAGGGACCATATATCGGGAAAGCCCCGCCCGCGCAAGTCCCGGATTGCGCCGATGGGAAGACAATCGGCAGGACTGCGAATGAGAGGGTAATCAGGCCGCCATCAGGCGTTCGACCTCGTCCACCAGATCGCGCAGGTGAAACGGCTTGGACAGGACCTTGGCATCCTTCGGGGCTTCATTGTCGGGATTGAGAGCGACCGCCGCAAATCCTGTGATGAACATGATCTTCATGCCGGGATCGAGTTCGGCCGCACGCCGCGCAAGTTCGATGCCGTCCATTTCCGGCATCACGATATCGGTCAGCAACAATTCGAATGTCTCATGCTTGACTCGCTCATAGGCACTCATGCCCTCGCCGAATGAAATCACGTCATGACCCGCATTCTGCAAAGCCTTGACGAGAAACCGCCGCATGTCCTCATCGTCTTCAGCGAGCAGGATCTTTGCCATTTATCTTCTCGTCCCTTGTCGCGCCCCAGAGCGCCCACATTCCATTTATATGGTTACGCTCAAGAGGTAAATACCGTGTGAAAAAGTCATCATACTCCGGAAACCCTCGAAACTCGGCGGGGAAGTGAAATCTTGGTTTATCCGTGGACTCCTCACTCTGATGCTGGCACTGTTTGATCGGGTACGGCGTGGACCGAGAATTGAACATGCTGACTGATGTTACATTGCGGACGTGAAATGGAAGATCCAGCGACAATTTTCGACCCCCCGTTCGAGATCAAGTCCCCAGGGGACCATACGGTGCCCATGGTTTTCAACTCGCCCCACAGCGGCCGTGTCTACCCGGAGTCCTTCCTGCGTACCTCGGCGCTGGACCCGCATGTTCTGCGCAAGTCGGAAGACTATTTCGTCGATCAACTGTTCGAAAATGTCGTGAACCTTGGTGCACCCCTGATGCATGCCAATTTTCCGCGCGCCTATCTGGATCTCAACCGCGAGCCCTACGAACTCGATCCTCATATGTTTCTCGACCGCCTGCCCGACTACGTCAACACCCGGTCCCTGCGGGCCGCGGGCGGCCTGGGAACGGTCGCGCGCATCGTGTCCGAAGCAACCGAAATCTACACGGCCAAGATGTCCTTTGGCGAAGCGCAAGCCCGTATCCGGTCACTCTACATCCCCTATCACGAACGTCTGAGGGCATTGCTGCGTTCAACCCGTGAAAAATTCGACGCCCTGCTGATGATCGATTGCCACTCCATGCCGTCGGCGTTCGGGTCGAAAGCCCGTAACAGCAACGCAAACCGTCCTGACTTTGTTCTGGGCGACCGCTACGGAACGGCCTGCATCAGCCCGATTACGGACCTCGTGGAGACAGTGCTCAGCCGCATGGGATATTCGGTCGTCAGAAACAAGCCCTACGCCGGGGGCTATATCACCCATACCTACGGCCGCCCGGCCATCGGCATGCATGTGCTCCAGTTGGAGGTCAACCGGTCGCTTTACGTCGATGAGGACACTCTGGAGAAACATGGCGGCTTTTACCGCCTGTGCGATGACCTCATGACGGTTGTCGCTGAACTGGTTGATTGCCTGCCGGAACTGACCACGCCCTATCGCGCCGCCGCGGCTGAGTAAATTTCCAAAAAAAGGGCCGTTCACACAATGTGGAACGGCCCAAGTCTAGGGAGGAAACGCCCAGGAAGGGCTGCGCGTTCGACGACCATGTCGTCTCAGCGCGCTAACCTAATATTGCATCGCACAAAGAGAATTTCAAGGTTTTTTTGATCATTTGCACAAAAATAATAATTTTAGATCGCAAAATATATTATCTGTTTATTTTCAATAGATTACACTGAAAATGAAACATTATCAGAAAGAAATCTGGTCAATTATCACAGCGATTTGATGAATCAGATCCGCGTCTGATGCATAGCTATATTGCACTGCACACATCAGGCCCCACACGGTTCAGAATCGGAGCTTCTTTCAATATGCCGACCTGCTGCGATGTATGCACCCGGTTGGTATTGTGAAACCCGCAATGGTACAACTTTTTGTGATGGAAGCTCCTGTGTCGGCGCCGTGTTGGCTGTCTGAACGATCATTGCAAGTTTGATGACACCCGAAAGGTCAGGAAATGAAGCCGATGGACCTATTCACGAGTGGAGCGGCACGACATACCAGCGCGAGAGCGGCATTGAAGGCCATATTTCCGGTTGCCATGACGACACTGTTGGTCACTGCAACCATGTCGGTTTCCGTTGCACACAGCCAGACCAACGTCATTGCCAAGGCCGGCGGCAACTACACCATCACGCCGGCAAACATCAAAACCACGTTTCGCGTAAAGCAACTGGGCATCGCTACCGTCACCGGCAGGTTCAAGAGTGTGAAGGGATCGTTTACGCTGTCGCCCAGGAATCCGGCGAGAAGCCGCGTCGACGTGACCATCGAGGCTGGTAGCGTCTCCCATTTGAACGAAGGCGTGCAAAAGTTCATGCGAGGTCCCGAACTGCTGCATGTGACAAAGTTTCCAAAAATCCGGTTCCGTGCCACCAGAGTCAAACAAACCGGGCCGGCGACCGCGACAATGACCGGCAAGCTGACCATCCACAAGAAGACCCACCCCATCACGATGAAGGTAAAATTCAGCCGGGCGGGCCGTGATCCCGCGCGCGGCAATCGCTTTACAGCGTCATTCACGGCTGCGGGCAAATTCAATCGCAGCACATTCGGCATGACCGCGGGCGGCGGCGTCGTCAGCGACGAGGTCAAGTTCGACATTGATGTTGTCGGCATCCGCCGTTGAGCAACGTATCCCTTGGGTGGGCATGAAACTGCTTGAGTGACTCCGGCGAATATGGTCTATCCGCTGTGCATTTCACCAATCAGAGACATCACCGATGGCAGCGAAAGCAACATCCCGTGGCACCGATCTTGACGCACTGGTAGCTTTCGCCAACGAACTGGCCGATGCATCGGGGAAGGTCATCCTGCCGTATTTTCGGGCCGGAACGCTTGTCGACAACAAGGAAGAGGGTCGAAATTTCGACCCCGTGACGGCGGCCGACCGTGAAGCGGAACGCGTCATCCGTGAACGCATTGAAGCAACCTATCCCGACCATGGCATCATCGGCGAGGAACTGGGAAGCAAGCCCGGAGAGCGATTTACCTGGATTCTGGATCCGATCGACGGCACCCGGTCCTTTATCACGGGGCTTCCCTTGTGGGGGACGTTGATCGGCTTGCTCGACGGCGAAACCCCTGTTGTCGGCATGATGGACCAGCCGTACACCCAAGAGCGCTTTGTCGGCACGGCCGAAAGCAGTCACCTGATCCACAATGGCAATACAACCCGCCTGCGCACCAGCACCAAAACCGACCTCGGTCAGGCCCATCTCGCATCCACGCACCCTGACATGTTCAAACCCGGCGAAGAAGCAGATGGATTTGCGCGACTGCAATCGGTCGCCCGCATGACCCGCTTTGGCGGCGACTGCTATCTTTACGCCATGCTCGCAGCCGGCCAGATCGATCTCGTCGTGGAAGCCGGCATGAACACCTACGATATTGCCGGACTGGTCTGTGTCATTGAGGGCGCCGGCGGTGTCGTAACCACCTGGGACGGCGGTCCCGCCCATCCTGGTGGACGGATGGTGGCGGCTGCAAACCCGGACCTTCACCAGAAAGCATTGGACGTTCTCAAGGCACGATGCTGAACCACGGTGCCGGGGATAAACGTATCGAACGCCGCCCAGAACTGTTCACGAATCCGCCGCCGCTCCATGAGGATTTCATGAAAGGCTTCCTCCAGAAATATGTCGGCGCCGGCGGGCAGAGTGTTGGCGAGTTCGCTGACTTCCTTGTTTGACACGATCTGGTCATAACCGGCCTGAACGATCAGGACCGGTGTTTTGACATCAGTCTGGAATTCCGCTGTCTGCAGATCAGCTACGGCATCGAGCGCCGCAACCAACCAGGAGATCGTTGGCGCTCCGATCGCCAATCCGGGATGTTCCTCTAGGACGTTGCAGGTACGCTCATATCTTTCGCGGTCCTTTGTCAGCCGGTTCCCCTCAAATGGCCCGCATCCAAGTGGCTTGCCGCCGCCCCTGGGGACAGACAATGATCCTGCGCCTGCCAGTTTGAGCAACCGTCCCGCCGCAGCGATCACCGACCAGGGTACAACACGGGAACGAAGGGCAACCATCGGCGCCAGGCATACAATCCGATCGAACCAGGCCTGCCCCTTCAGAGATCGCAGGACAATCGTTCCGCCCATGGAATGGGCAAGAGCATAGAACGGTGGCGGACAGTCGGGCAGCACGATATCGCGCATGAACTGACCGAGGTCGCGGTCGTATTCGGAAAAACTGCGTACATGTCCCCGGTGTGGATTTCTCAACAGACGGGTCGATCCGCCCTGCCCTCGCCAGTCCAGTGTCGCGACTGCAAATCGACGGCGCAGAAGTTCTTCAATGACTTCAAAATACTTTTCAATGAATTCGCCACGGCCGTTGAACAAGCAGATTGTACCCTTGGCCTGCCCGGTCTCGGGACGCCAATGCGCGTAGCGCAAATGAAGGCCGTCCGGCGTTTCCAGAAGTCCGGACTCCGCGCCCGCCGGCACCGGATTTTCCGCTGTTGCATGAAGCACCATGTCTGGAGTTCCGTTCCCAGGTTCGGTTTTCGCCGCTTCACCGATCAGATGAACCCGCTTCTCCAAAGATCTCCGCAACCCTTCACGGATTTTCCGTCGCATAGTGGCCGCTGCGAGATCCGTTCTCCCGGTCCTTCCACGTTGATATAGTGGAAAAAAATTCGCCTCATACCGGGTTCTTACTCAACACTCTTAAATGAGCCGGGTCGACCGGGCAATAGCGTCGTTCCGACGGGGTCGACAAACGAGTATGGCCCGGAACGGAATAAATCCGCCCGGGCCAAGATCGAAGTCCGAAACCAAGCTGACAGCACATCTGAGGGGCTGTGATATGCCAGCAGCCAGGAACGGTCTTTTACGTAGATTTGCCATGACTTTATTGGGGGTAAAGCATGGCAAACGACTTTCCCCACGACATGACACCGCTGGGTGTCCGTGACGAAGGTCATCACGCTGATCCGATCATGTCAGATCGTTTGTGAACCAATCCCGTTGACCGCGTTAACCTCCGGTTCATGTTGATGAACGAATTGCGGCAAGAATGGGGCAAGAATTTTCGCCGATGGCAGAAAAGTGCCCCTTGAACGGTCATCCGTTGGTTCCTATTTATACTGTGCGGAGGCCAGATCTGGGTCCGCACGAAGAGAACGCCCGGCCACCATGGCGGGCAATTTTGTCATATCGCTTAAACAAGGATGTGTATTATGCACTACGATCTTACCCCCCTTTACAAGACTTCTGTTGGTTTCGACCGCCTCGCACGGATGCTTGATTCCGTGAACGGCGGGGTTGAGACAAGCGGCAACGGCTACCCCCCCTATAACATCGAGCGCCTGGACGAGAACCAATACCGGATCTCCATGGCGATCGCCGGTTTTGCCGAAGAAGACGTCAACATTGAAGTCAAGGAAAACGCACTCACCGTGACCGGCAACAAGCCCGCAGCGGAAGAAAAGGCGGAATTCCTGCATCAGGGCATCGCCGCACGCGAATTCGAGCGCCGGTTCCAGCTTGCGGACTACGTCGAAGTCTCCGGCGCCAGCCTGATCAACGGTCTGCTTCACATCGATCTCAAACGCGAACTGCCCGAGAAGATGAAGCCCCGGACCATCGCAATCGCAAGCGCCGGCAAGGCCCGGAAGACAAAAACGATTGAGCAGAAGGCCGCCTGATCGGAACCGTGTTCCAATAGCTGACGAAACATCGAGGGCGCCTCCGCAGAGGCGCCCTTTTCTATGTGTCGGCGCACATCACGTCGAACAGTCGCTCAAGGCAGACAGAAACTGATCGACATCGGACTCCGGCGTCTGAAACGACGTGACCATCCGCACAAGAACTTCCCCGTCGCGTCTCCGCCGCTCGTCCTGTGGCCCGGCACCAGGCCATTGCGAATAGATCGCACCGGCCGCCTGGAGTTTTACGTGCACCTGCTCTGGCAAAAATACGAACGCCTCATTGGCTTGCACAGGATAAGCCAGCCGCGCGACATCGGATGCTTCAATACCCTCGGCAAAACGCCGCGCCATGGCGTTGGCGTGACGGGCAAGGTCCAGCCACAAGTCTTCATCGAAATATGCGGAAAACTGTGCGGCCACAAATCGGCCCTTGGAAATGAGATGTCCGCCGCGTTTGCGCCGGTACATGAAATCGTCGCTGAGGGAACGGTCGAACAGGACCACGGCTTCAGCCCCCATGGCGCCGTTCTTGGTCGCCCCGAACGACAGAACATCGACTCCGGCCCGCCAGGTAAGGTCAGCCGGACTGGCGCCGGTGGCGACAACAGCGTTGGCAAACCTCGCGCCATCCATATGAACCTTCATGGACCGTTCCCTGGCCATTCCAGCCAGGGCACCGATTTCATCGACCGTGTAGACTGTGCCGGCCTCAGTGACCTGGGTAAGGCTCAGGGCCGCCGCCTGGACCTGGTGCTGTTCGCCGACAATCAGACCATCCAGACTGTCGCGCAGGGCATCGGCAGAGATCTTGCCGTCCTCACCCCAGACGGGCACGAGCTTTGCGCCGCCACAATAAAATTCAGGCGCGCCGCATTCGTCGACCATGATGTGGCTTTCGGGATGGCACAGGACGGCGCCATACGGCGGCGTCAGCGTCGAAAGCGCGATCGCATTTGCCGCCGTTCCCGTGGCCACCAGGAATACGGTCACATCACATTCGAAAATCTCACTCATCCGTGTTTCCACAGAGCGAGATTCATCGTCGGCGCCATAGGATGTGGCAACGCCATCATTGACCCGGCGTAACGCCGCAAGCATTGACTCGTGAACGCCAAAGGCGTTGTCACTGGCAAATCTCATTAAACTTTCTCCAAAAACTACAAGTGAATGTCCGGCAGGTCGTCGGCTGGTTGTAGGCCGAACACGGCAGCATAAAAAGCGTGTTCGTGGGCGAGGGCATCCATCAGCGTATCTGCCTTTCTGAACCCATGTCCCTCTCCTTCATATTCACGGTAAATGACGCTGACACCACGGGCTTTGAGAGCGTCCGCAATGCCGCGTGACTGGTCCGGCGGCACAACAAAATCCTCAAGACCCTGAAAAAGGATAACCGGCACATTGATCTTGTCCGCATGGAATATCGGAGAGATTTGGCGATAAGCCTCCGCCGGAGCATCGGGCGAGATGTTGGTCAAGGTCTCAACGTAGCCAGCTTCGAATTTGTGCGTGGACTGGGCGAGGCGATAGACGTCCGAAATCCCGTAGTAAGACGCCCCCGCCGCGAATTCGTCATGGCGGGTCAGGGCACTGAGAACCGTATAGCCGCCGGAACTGCCGCCGGCAATGGCGATCCGCGCGGGGTCCGCATACCCCATTTCCGCAAGCCACCGAGCGCCGGCCGCGGCGTCTTCCGCATCGGCAATACCCCAGAGC
The DNA here is from genome assembly GCA_021775835.1 of Hyphomicrobiales bacterium. The sequence goes on from JAJFHC010000255.1 coordinate 10,027, forward strand.
CCATTCAGGGCCTGGCGATAGTCCGCCCCATAGCCGAAACTGCCCGTGAAATCCACATCCAGCACGGCAAATCCACGGCTCGTCCAGTACTGGGTTTTGAGTTTCAGGCCACGATCCGCATAGCCTGTCGGGCCGCCATGAATGAGAATGATCGCCGGCGGCTTTTCGGCCGCCGGACCCTTGAAGTGCTCGTGGGTCGGGGCATAGTAGATCGCGTGGGTCACCCGGTCCGCCGCACTTGCAAATGTCACAGGCTTGCCAACGGAAATACCGGCTTCTGCAATATCCACGTCAGCGACGGGCCGAAAGAGAACTCGGATCTCTCTATTTGACCAACTATTCCATAGATCAATGTCGGCGATTGACGATTGAGTCGCATCTGACATGGCCACACCGAATAGCCATACGTCACTGGCTGACGGGCTATCAAGCCCGATAAATCCCAAATCGATCGGTTCAAGCATCCCATCCACCAATCGTTTCGTCTGGAAGGCACCGTTCTCCAGAAACGAAAACATGATCGAGCCGTCGCGACATTGTGTGTATGATCTCATGCCAAACACCCATTGCGGTCGGCCAAATTCCGCATCCAATTCAAGCAACCGTGCTGTGTTTTTTCCATCCCAGACATAAGGGTTGCCCCAACCTGACTCATTCCAGATGAAGAGCAGCTTGCCGTCTTCTGTCCATTCTGGCTGGAAGACGGAACTGTCGGTTCCCCCGGCCACATGAACCGTTTCCTGAGGCGCGCCCTTTTGATCCAACAGACACACCTTCAGGGCCGCCGTTTCCCAAGGCATGTGCGGCAGTGACCATTGCAGCCAGGCAAGTCTGTCGCCATCCGTGTCCAGTTGAGGGTTTGAATAGAAATCAGCGCCTTCAATCAAAGGCGAAATCTCGGAAGTCTCAGAGCCGTCCAGAGCAATCGTCACAAGCAGGTTTTCCGGATGGGCGCCCGATTCCGTGTTGTGCCGCTCTCCCACGGCAATCAACCGATCTCTTTTGGGGTCCTCGACAATATCGGCGAAACGCCATTCGGGGGCAGACGTAATGCGCCGGACAATCCGACCGTGATCAATCACGTAAATATCCTGATCGGCTGCATTGACAAAGTAAATTTCCCCCTTCTGCATCAGACTGAATTCACCGCCACCGTATTCGTGCACTTTGGATCGTGCTGAATAGGGTGCAGGCAGCATGTCATGACAGTAATCACTGTCATGACTTTCAACGGGTGGTGAACAGCCAACGATAACACTGCGCCCATCTTCCCACGGCCGGGACTCGGTCCAGTAAACGGTTCCTCGTCTGGATTTCAACGTACCGAACCGCAGTGTCTTACCGGCAACGATTTCTGCTGTCACCGGGGAGTTCCATGTTCCGTACGGCACTGTTTCGCGTGTCATGTTGCCTCCATCTGACTTTGTCCGACCACCACCGTGATTGCACGATTGGCCGCTTATGCGAAGCCCAATTCTGATACGGCTGTTATGTTCCAAATCCGTTCAACAACAACCGTTTGCCGGAATTCATCGCGAAATTTCTCTCAGACCGCTTGTCTCTCACGCGCAAATCTGGCATTTTCACGATCCAAAAAGGACAGTGATATTGTCTCTTTTGGGGGACTGCATTCCATTCACGTGTATTGTGAGGATACTAGAATGGATTCGGCGAGGCGCTTCTCAGGCCAGGATTCCCGGCAGGAAGTACCGGACACCGAAACCGGAGCGGTGCGGTCGCACGTGTTGCGACCCGAATTCCACATCCGGTGGCAGGCTGCATACTAACCGGCCAGAGTGAAGACGGCAGTGTGAACGGGTTGTTTTTCCCCGCACGACATTGTTGCCGCGTCCCTGCCAGAAGTAAGGCAATCGGCGTGATCTAGACAGACGACAATACCGAACGCATGGCCCGAATCTGGCGATGCGTTCCGGATCAAGAAAGGTTTTGGGGTATGACTCACTCAAGGGATGCGGCGAGCCGATACCGGGACGGCATTGAACAACGGCGTGGCCACTGGCCTGCCCGAAAGACTGCCGGCTTGCCCGAAAAACAGGGCCTTTATGACCCAGCGCATGAGCATGACGCCTGCGGCGTCGGATTCGTCGCCAACATTCACAACCAGAAAAGCTACGACATTATAGACAAGGGGCTCCAGATCCTCTCGAACCTGGAACATCGTGGCGCGGTCGGCGCAGACCCCAAGGCCGGCGATGGCGCTGGCCTCCTGATCCAGCTTCCTCATGAGTTCTTTGGCGATGAAGCCGAACGTCTGGGTTTTGAGCTGCCGCAACCGGGAGATTACGGGGTCGGTTATTTCTTCCTGCCCAAGGACACCCAGGCTTGTGCAAAAATCCAACAGGCCGCCGAGAAATATGTGACGGACGAGGGGCTGCAAGTGCTCGGTTGGCGGAATGTTCCCGTAAATTCGGATGTTCTCGGGGAAACCGTCAAACCGACAGAACCGGCTCACTATCAGCTGTTTGTCGCCCGGGGGGCGGACACCGGCAGTGGCGACGATTTCGAACGCAAGATTTTTGTTGCACGCAAGCGGATATCCAACACGGTCAACTTCGAAGAAGGCTACGACCCCGACCAGTATTACGTGGTCTCCTTCTCGTCACGGACGATCGTGTACAAGGGACTGCTGCTGGCGGAAGGTCTTGCGGACTACTATCCCGATCTCAAGGACAACCGGTTGCGCAGTGCACTTGCGCTCGTGCATCAGCGGTTCTCCACAAACACATTCCCGGCCTGGAGCCTGGCCCACCCCTACCGCATGATCTGCCACAACGGCGAGATCAACACCCTGAGGGGCAACAACAACTGGATGGCCGCTCGTTACGCGACCATGAAGTCGGAGCTGTTCAAGGACGACATGGCCAAGATCTGGCCAATCAGTTACGAAGGCCAGTCCGACTCCGCCTG
>JAJFHC010000256.1 GCA_021775835.1 Hyphomicrobiales bacterium
GTTTACCCGTCATCGCTCGACGCCTCTCTGAGCACCGCCGTGGCCTTATCCCGCCGTGCGCTATTCCATGCTTTCCAGCATTCAGGATGCAGCCACGTGTGAGTGTCTTGACGAACACCGAACGGAAGGACTGCCGCTCCTGCTTGTTCGGACCTGCCGCAATGGGCGCATGTGCCGGGTGTTGATGGTTCTGGATTCGCATTCAACCAATCGGTAATTGCCCGCTCGTCTGAGGATAGAAACCCCATGATTTCGTCACGGTGCATTCTCATGCGTTCGATAAGTTCTGGCGGCGGCGGTGTGTCCGCGACAAGTCGAATTGAGCCGCCCACAAGGGCCACGTTGACACCAACTTCACGAGCCTCATTCAAGAGATTTACGACGGCGTTCATAAATCTTCGTGCCACTTGTCTGAGGGCGTCAAATCCTCCGAAATCGAGGACACAGATCCTGATTCCCCATTCTCAGCCGAAACACCGAAACAAACGGGAGATTGCTGCGAAATTTCGGCTTTTCCGAGCCGAAACATTTCACCCTTTTGTTTCGGCTCGGAAACACCTGTTTTTGGCACCATTCCGCCATTTGTTTCGGTGTTTCGTTTCGATTTGGGGGAAAGCGGCTCTGTGTGTGTTTTTTCACCCAAAACGTAGCGCTCATAAGGCTCTTGAAACCGGGATTTTTCGTATCCCTTTCCGGGCGCGCCGTAGTCAAATCGCATTTGGTTCGGAGCAATTCCGTATGGCTTCAAAAGGCGTGAAATGCTTGTAGGCGTGATCGGGTTGCCACGTCGCCATTCCGGCCATGGTCGATCTTCCAATTCGACCAGTGCTGCAACCAGTTCTTTGCTCCGAAGTTTGTCCACTCCCATGTCAGTGAATATTTGCCAGGCGTCAGACAGAAGCATGACGCCGACCGTCGCGTCATCATCCGCCGTCTCGTCGCAGCTCAATACAATCGCCGCCGCCCTTATCCGGTCTGGCCACGGGCCACCAACAACATGTGCAATCGCCAGAAGCGGCTCCCAGTTGTCACCGGCACGGTCATTCAGTTCTTGGGGAACGAACGGTTCAAGACCGGTCAAAGCGTCAATGTTGTCGGATGCCCACCGCGCGGCTTTCCTCGCGAGATACTCTATTTCCTTCAATTCCTTTCGTCGGGCCTTCACGACTTGCTCTGACGCTTTGCGGCGGCGCATACGAAGGATAATGCTCCTGTCTTCGATGGTGTCCTGTAGCCGCCCTATGCCGGCCAATACCATCGGACACCAGATACGAAATACACTTGGTGTCATGTTTGCGCCTTCTCCGACGTTTCGGAGAATGTGACAGTTTTCGATTGCGTGACCGGCATTGACCAAATTGCGATGGTCTTCGCTGTCCTTCACATACCCGTCGACCTCATCCAGGATGAGCGTCGGCTGCTCGCTGTCTGCCAGCCGGAACATTGTTGAAGGAGAAGCGTTGGCGGCAAACAGAGGCTTGGGGACAAGCTTATTGATGACGCGCAAGAGTGTGGATTTACCGCATCGCTTTTCCGGACTCGTCACAAGTAACCGTGGTGAAATCTCGAATGCGTCAAACGCGTGCGCAAACAACGCCCATACGGACACGGCATATTTCTGTGGCGTGTCGGCAGCAACAAACCGCGATATCTGCGCAAAGATTTCATCAAGCAGCACCGCGCCGTCTACAGGATGGGGCCACGGTTCAATGGTGGCAAAAAGAACGTCACTGCCTGGGCCATCTTTCTTGGCACCAGTTGACCGTAGGTCGCTAATCATTTTGTCCAGCTCGCTAACTGGCCAGTCAAGCGCTTTTGCTGAAGCCTTTCGCTCTTGAAGGTAAGCCACCTTGTCCAGGTCAGCGAGACGCAACAATTCCGCGTCGACATCAATGACAGGGTCCTTGCTCGCTTCCTGCGGCCGGAATGGAATCAGGTTTTCTTTTGGTGCCGTGAAGTCGTCGGTTGGCTCACTCATGCGGCCTCGCGATTCTGTTCAATGAACAATTGTGTTTTGGGTTTGGGTGGTTTCAGGTGCTTGGCAACCATGGCGGCAGTGCCAGCATCAGCAAATGAAAGCCGGGGAACGTTTTGCAGGTACGCGTAGCACTTGGCGAAGTCGAAAATGCAAATGCCGTCTCGGCCTGCCTTGAGCCATTTAAGCGGGCTTTCATGAACTCGAAGGCAGCCACCAAAACTGCATTTGGCGGGGTTGAAACAATCTGATTGATTGAGGCAAAACCCCATTCCCAACCATAGTCCCGTTTGGCCTGTCTTGGGCTGCCAGGCGCCGATATCGATCGGTCGGCACATATCCTCTATCAGGAGCGTCAGCGCCTTCCGTCCGCCGTCATCGGGCTTGGTAAAGTCAAACCGGTTGCCATCAAAAACGACATGGGCCGCATTGATAGGCCAGTCGGCAATCATTGCGGTTTCGGACACGCCTTGCCCGCGCAACCAATCTATCTGCACCTGTGACAGGCAGCCCGCCGTCAGGTGTTGTCTTTCTAGTTGTCGGGCTGTCATCATGGCGTCACCGCCTGGGCCAAACGGCCTATCAAGTCGCGCTCCGACGCCTCTGCTACTTTGGCAACCTCAAGTGCACGAGGCGGCAACTGAGCTTCTATGGCCGTCCTCAATAGCCTTCGCATTGTGTGTGCGGGCATGGCCTCAGCTTCGACAGTGCGGCTTATGTGCGTGGCTCGCTTCTCGCTTTTCTTGCGGGCCTTGGTTGGGAGGTTGAATTGTTCAATTTGCTCGGCAGTGATGCCAATCCGTCTGAAGATGAATTCGACTTCTGGTCGCAGGTGTTTTCTGATTTCCCTCTCAATCGCGCCGTCAATCAAAACCCCAGCCGGGTCCAGGTCGCCAATGTAGAAACTGATGACTGGCCTACCGTCATAACTTTCGTTGATTTGTTCCGCTGCCTCATAGGCGAATGCGATGCTTGAGAAGCCGCCAGCCGGGTAAAGGCTCACTGCACACTCTTGGCAGTCATCGAGAACGATACCGGCAATCGAACGGGACTCTACCCAAACCTCACAACGAACGTTCGCGTTCTTCCACAAGTCAGCCCGATAGAGGCTTTGCACACGTCTGAGAAAGTCGCCAATGTCAGAGTAGGTCTGAACGAAATACCCGGACCTGCTGGTATCTGATACCCACGCGTAGGGAACCGTCCCGTTTCGGCGCAGTTTCACAAGACGGTCTTGAACCTGCTTGTACCCGTTGATTGTCTTCTCTACCGGTTCCGGCAAGCGCGGGTCCGTCATGAGGTAAAACACGTGGCGGGTGCTTTGTGGGTGGTCCTGTTTCAGCGCTTCGAATATCTGCAGGTCAAGCTGTTCGGATTGCGCTTTTGTCCGGCGTCTCCGTTTTAACGGGCTAGCCCTATAAACTGAATTGTCGTTCATAGCGCGCCTCCCGGGGTCGCCCAATCGACAACCCTGATAGGTTTTGCAGCACACGCAACTTCATGCCGCAGAGCAAAACGCCAGCCACCGCGTCCAGGGGAACGAACGCGCCATCGGCCGTCATCGCCAAGGAACAAGTTGAAAGGTCTGTGGTGAAGGGGTATATTAGTCATGGTCTGAGCTTTCAGTTTTGGAGGTTTGGATTTGCGCCTGTGAAAAACGCATAGAATTTGAAACGCCGTGGTCCTGGCAGACTGCGGCGTTTCGCTTTTGTGGTGTTGAGTGGTAGTTCATGCGGCGGCGCTTTCCGCCTGCTCGCGAAGCTCCAATACCGCTTTGTTGAGCCATGACGCAAACCAGCGCCGCGTTCCAGGGGACGGCTCTACAGGTTTAGGGAACTTCCCGGCCTCAACCTGTCGCCTGAGTGTGCGGGCGGAAAACTTCAAGGTCGCGCAAACCTCTTTCTCATTAACAAGCCGATCAACAATGTCCTCACCAATCTGTACGGGGGCCTTGTTGCTGTCTGTCATCTGGGAATTACTCCGTTGCTGTTGTCAGTTTTGTGGCACAACGGCATTGACGGGGTGTGCCATGCTGTGCGTACAATGACACTCATATCAAGACGTAACGTAAAAAGCAAAATAATCGTTACATTCGATGTGCGGTTGTTTCATATGCGTTACAGCAGGAGAAGAAGATGAACCTGTCCAACGGTTTGATAGAACTGGACTGGGAGTTGTGTGATGGGGGTTATGAAATTCTGCCGCATGGCGAACTCTCGCCGGGATTCAGCGAAACCCCTGGCGCTGAAAACGTTGACCCAATGCATGACCTTTACAGTTCGATGCCTCACGGTGATTCGTGGGACGAATTCCGAGAAGATGGTTCAGTTCTTATAAAGAGTGGTGGTGTATCGTTTAGGGATGGCTTGGCAGAGCTATTCAGTAAGGAATGTGAGAACGCCGGTTCAAAGGGGTTTCCGATGATTGTAAGCATTGGATACTCACATTCGACAACCCAACCGTTCGCAAACAAGGCTGAGCCCGACGCCATATTGATTGACTTTCTGAATGCCGACACAGATGAAACCATGCTGGCGTTCTGCAATAAATACGGTAACCCGTTTCGCCGTAGTGCTGAGGCGTTTTCAGTGGGCTTGTTTCAATTGTGGAGAGCCTTGGCCGTGCATGTCGTAGATGCGCACATGAACAGGAAGTATGACGATCTCGTCAATCTTCTGTTTGACCGGCAGTTGACCACCACTGTTGATATTAGGATGAAGCGAGTGCCCAACAGACCCACGCCGCAGTTCAGCCTCGTGCCGCATAGTGTGCTTCGCGGTATCTGGCTGCTTCTCATGCAGCAAATTGCTGGCAATCTGGATTTTCGAAAATGTCAGTGGTGCGGAAGCCTGTTTACCGTCGCCCCCACCAGTAATCGGGTCTACGACAAAGGGAAATGCAGGGTAGCTGCCCATAGGGCGGCGCAATCAAATTAGGCTCAGAAACTGCTTTTTAGCCTGTCAGTGTGACTTATGCGTGACTTTTTGAAAAACTGTGAAACACAGCGAAGATTACCGTTTTTGTTAA
>JAJFHC010000257.1 GCA_021775835.1 Hyphomicrobiales bacterium
CGGCGATACAAGACACAAGGTGCCCGACGGGATCACAAGCAAGTCGAGCGGAAGCTGGCATACTGATTCGTCACCGAGAACTACACCAAAGCCGCCGGCGCATTCCTGACACACATCGTGTCGTATCCCAAGCGCAAGGCAATAGTGAAACTCGACGCGGATGGCCGACCGATTGCAACAATGAAGATTGGCAACAGGACGGTTCGACTGTCGCATGCCTTCGCCGATGTGGACACGTCCGGCTTCTTTCCCGACGTAAAGTCGGTCGACATTTACGGCTACGATGTCGATACCGGCAAGGTCGTGTGGGAACACATCAAACCGAAAAAGAAGACGCAGCCCACCAGCGACAGGTGAGCATCAGGCAGGTCAATCGCCTCCCCCTCGAACATTGATAAATCAAGGCCGGCGACTCCCTGTACGGTGCGCGAGGTTCGCGAATAGAAACACGTGGACGCGAAAGACAAACTTCTTGGAGACGAACGGTGAAGACAATTGGGCTTATCGGTGGAATGAGTTGGGAAAGCACAGTTGTCTATTACCATTTGCTCAACCAGTTGGCGCGCGAACGACTTGGGGGCCTGCACTCAGCCGAGTTGCTGTTGTGGTCATTCGACTTTGCCGAGATCGAGGCATACCAGGCGGCAGGCGACTGGAGTTCAGCGGAAGACGCAATGATCGCTGCCGCCCGCAATGTCGAACGGGGCGGCGCAGAATGCATCGTCATCTGCACCAACACAATGCACAAGATGGCCCAGGTCGTGCAGGACGCCGTCCAGATCCCTCTTCTGCACATCGCGGATGCAACCGCTTCGGCGATAAAGGCAAGCAACGCAAACAAGCCACTGCTCCTGGCGACCCGGTACACGATGGAGCAGGATTTCTACAAGGGTCACCTGAAGGACAATCACAACATTGACGTGTGCATCCCCGACGACCAGGGGCGCACGATCGTGCATGACATTATCTACGACGAACTGTGTCAGGGAAAAATCAGGTCAGTCTCCAAACAGCTTTATCTTGAAACGGTCGCGAGGGCGCGCGACGCCGGGGCCGACAGTGTCATCTTCGGCTGTACCGAAGTCGGGTTGTTGATTTCCCAAGGCGACCTCGACATACCCGCGTTCGATTCCACCGCGCTGCATGCAAGGGCCGCTCTGGATTTTGCCCTGGCTCCTTGAGGTGGTCTAAGCAATCCGGAAACCGTCATCCCAGCGCGTGACCCGACCGGTCGAGGGTGCTGGGAAATGGGCCGTACACATGATAGTCGATGTGTCGCAATATCTTTCAAACAGCTGACGCCGTGTCCGGCCTGCCATGGCGGAATCGTAATCCGAAAACATGCCAAGTTCCGGGTAGCGCGCCTGCAGCGGTGAATGCACCATGTCACCCGTGACAAGCGCATCACGATCCCCTGATCCCACATGAACGCAGTAGTGATCGATTGTGTGTCCGGGAGATGGGACCAGATGCACATGGTCGTTGAGCCAGTGATCGCTTTTGACGATTTCCGCCTTGTTGGCGTCGACGATGGGGAACACAGAGTCAGTCATCCAGCCGCAGCTTTCAGGCGTTTCACGAGCCCGTTCCGTCCAGTAAGAAAGCTCCTTGTCTGCAAAAACATATCGGGCGTTGGGGAACGTCGGCACCCACTGACCGTTTTCCAGCTTGGTGTTCCATCCCACATGGTCGGTATGAAGGTGTGTACACATGACGAAATCGATGTCTTCGAACGTCAATCCGGCAGCCCGGAAGCTGTCCTCGTAACGGCTGGAATTCATCATGTTCCACATCGGCCTGGTGGGCCGCGGCTTGTGATTGCCGACGCAACTGTCGATCAGGATCGTGTGGTGGGGTGTGCGGACGATATAGCTCTGGACACATAAATTGACATACTGGCTTTCCGGGTTCACGAACACGGGCTCCAGCCAGTTGCGGTGCGCTTCAAGTCGGTCTGGCGACAGGGTCGGAAAGAAATCAAAAACGCCCATGAACGGGCCATCGTCTTCAACAATCTGACTGATCGTGACATCACCGAAGTCCAGGGGGTGGATCATTTGGACATATCTCAGTTGGAGTTGACCGGCCCTCAGCATATCTCATAGGTGACCAGCAAACACGTGAATTGGGGCTCTCCCAAACAGGCGTCATCACCGCCAACCAACGTCCCCCAATGATTGACGGTTGACGCCCAATCCACAAAAGCGTCAAATCCGGCAAATATCAGGCTTTGGGGAGATAGCTATGGTGCTCGAAACTGACCGCGACATATTTGATGTGGCGGAACACACTGAACACGTCACTTTTCAGCAAACCACACGGAAAACCGCGGCCGGTTATGATCTGCCGATGGTGCTGCACGACCGCCTTGCGTTCTCACCTGAAGAGTACGTTCGGCGTTACGATGTCATCCAGGCCGCCATGGAGGAACACGGTTTCGATGCCGTACTGGCCCGTGGACCTGAGAACATCACCTATTGCTCCGGTTATGAAACGCCCGGCTATTACAAGTATCACTGCATCGTCATCCCGAAGCATGGTGAGCCGGTTTTCGTTGTGCGGGATTTTGAATGGATCAACACGCCGGAATTTGCCTGGAGCACCAAGATCGCGAAGGTCTTCGATTGGGATCATCCGCCAAGCGTCCTCGTAAATGTGCTGCGCCAACTGGGCTTGGGAGAAGGCAAACGGATCGGCGTCGAAAAACAGGGCTTCTTTTATACAGTCGACGAACACGAAACGCTCGCCCGTGATTTGCCCGGCAACACCTACGCGGATGCCACCCAGATATTCTGGGATGCACGCATGATCAAGTCCGACGAGGAGATCGCTGTCATGCGCAAGTCGGCAGCCCTCGTCGACATGGCCATGCAGGCCGGTTGGGACGCCTCGGTACCGGGCGCGTCTGCTGACGAAGTAAACGGCGTCGTCAACAAAGTTCTGCTTGAGAACGGCGGTCAGTACATGGGGCTGCCCCCGTTCGTGCTGGCGGGAGAGCGCTCCTGCCTGCCGCACCAGACCGGTGGTTCCAACCGGCTCAAGGATAACGATCTCATGTATTTCGAGATCTCCGCCTCGCAGCATCGATATACGGCCGCACTCATGCGTACCATCTTCATCGGCAAACCGGAGGACGAATGGGTCCGCGCGGCAGACGCCGTGATAGGTGCGGTCGATGCAGCGCTGGAAATCATCAAACCAGGTGTGACCCCTCATGAGGCGGACACGGCTGCCCGTGCGGTTACTGAAAAGGCAGGTTTTGGTGCCTATCACCGCAACCGGTTGGGGTATTCAATCGGTGTTGCCTATCCGCCTGACTGGGGCGAAGGCGAGGTCATTTCGTTGCGCCAGGATGAACACCGCGAACTGAAGCCGGGTATGACCTTTCACATGCCGCCGCTTTGTCTGAAGTATCGCGAATACGGCATCGGATTTTCGGAATCTATTGTTGTCACCGAAACCGGGTGTGAACCTTTGTCCAAGATGTCCCGTGAAGTGGTTATCAAGAGCTAGAATGAGGAACAGTCTGAAAAAGACTATTAAGGGTCGGTTGGTATTCTGAGAGAATGGTACCCTGGTTGAATTTCATTATTCCCTTCGGCTTCTCGGTCCTGGGACTTTGGGCCTTTCTGATGTTGCCTGGACCTTACGGAATTCTGGCGTTTGTTGGCTTGTTCCTGATCGGATCTTGCGTCGGGACGTATTTTTTCAAACGATACGCCACCTTGGAGCAGATCAAGGCTGATCTTGAGGCACGGCTTCAAAACGACTGAAATGCATCTCGTTTCGTCTGTGCGTCAAACTCATAGCATCAGTTCGAATTCATCCAGTTCAGCGAACACACCGGAGTTGTACGCCGACTTGGGAAATATGAACCGTCGCGGTTTCCCGCCGTCCACGAGTACAGCACAACCGGTCGCATTGAATGTGATCGCGTAGAAACTTTTGAACTTGTCGCCATAGTGCCAATACAAAAGGGCCTGACCGTCGTCACTGCGTTTGATGCGGAAGACGGGATCGCCATAACCGCTGCTGTTGGCGTAGGACTTTATTTGCCGGGCCACGGATTGCAGATCGGCACATGACTGCGACGCGCCTGGCCGGGGCGTCGGCAGAGCCAAGCAGGCCACAAACACCGTAATCGTAATCAATCGGTACAACATGCCGCGAATCCCTGCTTGATCAGGCACTCTTCGTAGACAACCGCAATTACAGCTAATCCTCACACCGATCAGTCGCGGACGTTCTCACCGCCGTCGTCAAGGGTTGTCGGCCGGCCCCAATAATGAAACTGCGGCGTCCATGCATCCGCGCCCTGACCGCCAAGAGCCAGGAAGTGCCAGACCGGTGAATACAGGTCGCCCGGACCAAAACCAGTGCGGCCGCGGCGCACAATCTTGTCGGACTGACGTTCATATATAGTAGCACCGGGAAAGTTTGCGTGTTCGCCCATTGTGCATTGCTCAGCCATGTAGTCGCCGCCGCCGTGAGACGCCAAGCGGAACTTCCAACCCCGGTCAAGCGCCATCCGGCGTTGCGTTTCCGGTGGATCCTTCGAAACAAATGCAACAGCCATGGCGTCCTCAAGATGGTCTAGAACGCCGTTGATGCCGTCCGCCCACAACGTGCAGTAACGGCACCCCTGCCCCATATTGTGGATCATCAATAACCGGTCACGTCCGGCAAACAGGGAAGACAGGTTGGTTTCGCCATCAATCGTCTGGAACGCATAATCCTTGACCTCGGTGGCCGCTTCGTTGCGCCGCAGAGCAGCAAGCTGTTGCGTCTTTTCCATAATCTCGAATTCGAGTTTTTCGGCTTCAGTCACGTCCTACATCCTCCTGATAATCTATCGGCAATAATGCGCGTGCCCTCAGAGTTTACAAGCAATCGGCCAAAACTGCGGCACCGGTGGTATCCAAGCCTTTTTCAGTGAATGACGCAGCCGGTTCTGGCCAAGTGCTGACGGTCATGGCAGTTTATCATGGGTTTGGACCACACTTGAACAGGGTTGCCTTGACGATGTCGCCAGATGACGATTCCCGACCAACCGCCGATTTAGTCGCACGGCTCTCTCAGCTTGCCACCAGTACGCTTGCGAACGCACTTGATAACACCGGTCTTCACGACAATGTCATTGCCCACATCAAGGCCGTTGCCTCCGGCCTCCGGTTTGCCGGCCCCGCTGTCACAGTCAAGGAACGCGCAGGCGCGTATGGTGATTTCACCTCCGACGACTTTGCGGTCGGCACCATGATCGATGCAGCTCGGGCAGGCGACATTATCGTGGTCGACGCCGGCGGAGCGGAGTACTCCACCTGGGGCGGCATGGCGTCTCTTGCCGCCAAGGTGAAAGGCGTTGCCGGCCTCATGGTCGACGGTGCGGTGCGTGATCTGGAGGAAATCGTTGAATTTGGTTTCCCGGTGTTTTCACGACACATGACACTGACAACCGGTCGCCTGCGGCTCAGGATCGAGGCAATCAACGACACAGTCGCAATCGACGGCGTGGCGGTCGCGCCGGGAGACATCATCGTCGCAGACGGAACTGGAGCGGTGTGTTTGCCACTGGACCGCGCAGAAGAAATCACCTTCCTTGCAGAAAAGTATGCGATGGACGATGCCGCCGCTGTCGAGGACATCCGTGCCGGATTGAGTTTCACGCAGGCCATGGCGAAATACAAAGGGATCTGAGAACGTAGCCGGCCTTGCTATCACCCGTCTTTATTCGGTGCGTCAATTACCGATCAGTCGCGATACGGGTGATCCGTAAAAAGCTCAGGTTTGAAATCCATGCCATGACCCGCACGATCCGGCGGCATCATCAGGCCGTTTGACACCGGAACGGGTTCCACCCAGAGGTGGTCATACCATCCCATGTGTTCGAGCCAGGATGGGTTCGGGATGGCGGCGACAAGATGCAGGCTCAACTCAGGAAACATATGCGGAGCAATCGAGATCCCGGCACGATGAGCATGGTCTGAAATGACCCGAAGTTCCGTGTAGCCGCCGCGCATCAGATCCGGCTGTAATATGGGTAGCTTGCCGCTGGCAAAGAACGGTTTGAGGTCATGATGTGTAAAATGGTTCTCGCCACCCACGACCGGGGTGCGGATCGCATCCGCAATCTGGTGATAACCGTCAAAGTTGTCCGCCATGACCGGCTCCTCGAGCCACGTGATGCCATAGTCGTCAAGCCGACGTCCGACACTGATCGCCTCGTCGACCGTCCAGCCCTGGTTCACGTCGACCATGATCTCGGTCCCCTCGCCCAATGCTGCCCGCATGTCCCGGACATTGGCAACATCCTCGTCATGGGTAAAGAGATGGGCGACCTGCATCTTGATGGCCGGGAAGCCCTGGGCGGCAAACCGTTCGGCCTTTTCGATCCTGCCGTCATGGCCAAGGCCACGGAAACAGCCTGAACCGTATGCCGGAAGCGGATCCGGCCGGCCACCCCAGATCTTCCAGAGAGGTTTGCCCGCTGATCGGCCAACGGCATCCCAAAGGGCGATGTCCAGCGCCGACATGGCCATGACGGTGATACCCATTCGCCCCTGGATGAATGTTGCCTGCCACATCCTTTGCCAGAGCGCCTCCACGTCGCCTGCATCCTGGCCAATCAACAGCGGCTTCAGCATTTCATGGATACACATATCAAGGGTCCGCATGCCGCCCGCCAACGGATGCAGATGTCCTGTGCCGACGACCCCGGAAGCCGTTTCGATCTCAACAATCAGGAGATCAATGTCCTCCAGCGTCAGGAAACCGGTTTTCGGCGGATCGGCAAAAGGCACGGAAAGGAGGTGCGTTCGAATGTCTTTAATGATCATCTCAGGACTCCTCTTGTGACACTCATTCTCGGGGTGCAGTGACAACTGTTCCAGTAAGCGAACATCTCATGCATCAAGCGGCTTCCCATATGGTTGCAATTATGCCAAAAGGGCAAATATATATGAGACCCGGGGCCAACGAGATCCCGATTCGCGCGAGGCAACACACGACCTGGTAGCTAAGCCATTGAAAACAAAAGACGGATGGGTGGCCGAGTGGTTGAAGGCACCGGTCTTGAAAACCGGCAGGCGTTAACGCGTCTCGTGGGTTCGAATCCCACCCCATCCGCCAAACTACTGTTTTCACACGTCCGTTGTCGTTCGTAGATAACCGCATAACCTACCAATTTCCTTGTGTTTTATTCCAAGCCCGTTCGTAGCTGTTCATATGCGTTCGCCTAAAGCCCCGTTTTGTGGTAGGGCAGACGGTAGGGCAGAACCCATACAGCCGGCGGTAGGGCACGGCAGGAGGTGAATGCGGCATGGTGCGCAAGATTCACAAATTGACTGCATTGGAAGTCAAAGCGTTGAATACGCCCGGACGTTACAGTGATGGCGGGAATCTCTATCTGACGGTATCCGCCAACGGTGGCAAGCGTTGGATATTCCGCTATCGATTCCCCGGAATTAAGAATGCACGTGAAATGGGGCTTGGTTCTGCCGGACCTGGTGGTGTCTCGCTGTCAAAGGCCCGTGTGTCCGCAGAAGAAGCACGGGACCTGTTGGAAGATAAGATAGACCCTATCGTTGCCAAGCGAATTGCGGCGCAAGCACAAAAGGCAATCCCGACATTTGGCGACTATGCCGACCGATATGTCGAATCGATGCGCAAAGACTGGAAGAACGACAAACACGCCGCGCAATGGGTGATGACATTGAAAAAGTATGCAGCACCGATCAGAGACATCCGTATCGACATGGTTGATACCGATGCAGTCATTGAAGTGTTGGAGCCAATTTGGCGGGAGATACCAGAAACAGCCCAACGCCTGAGGGGACGAATTGAAAGCATTTTGGATTCGGCCACGGTGAGCAAGTTTAGGGATGGTCCAAATCCTGCCCGGTGGCGCGGCCACTTGGCTTTGAAACCAGAGATATTCCCAAAGATCGATAAGAAGAAAGTCAAACACCACGCCGCCCTGCCCTACGAGAGAATCTTAGAGTTCCTTGGTGAGTTGCGCGCTCGTGGTTCCATGGCTGCGAGAGCGCTTGAATTGACGATACTAGCGGCGACACGGACAAGTGAAACGCTGCATGCGACTTGGGATGAAATTGATTTCGACGCGGCGAAATGGACAATCCCCGCTGAACGAACAAAAACAGGCAAGGAACACGAAGTCCCACTGTCGCCCCCTGCCCTGGGCATTCTGAATGGTTTGAAGCCTATCAGTGATGGTGGCTATGTGTTTTCGGGTGCCAAGCCTGGAAAGCCGCTTTCGTCAATGGCAATGACAATGCAAATGCGCCGTATGGGGTTCGATGAGTTCACTGTTCACGGTTTCAGATCGACGTTTCGGGACTGGGCTGGCGAGACAACCACGTTTCCCAACCATGTCTGCGAAATGGCGCTGGCACACACAATTAGCAACAAGTCAGAAAGCTCTTATCGGCGTGGCACTCTACTGGAGAAACGCCGCGAACTAATGAACGCATGGGCTGCATTCTGTGAGCCTGCGAATGTAGACAATGTGGTCGACTTGCATGCCTAGGATTGAAATATCAAAGCTCCCCAACATCGCCTTGGATTTCCTTGTGCACATTGTTTGGCCAAATGATGAGGAAAAGAGGAAAGCCTACATTGCTCTAGGTACAGAATCTTCCATCGCGTATTTTGCTGAAGCTCAGGCGGCATCTCCGCTTAGAAACGCATTTGCTGATGGCCATTATGACGTGTTCTCTAAAACAATCAGAGATCTGTTTGCGGCCGATTGGAGAGACCCCGATGAAACAGCACGTGTCATAAGCAAGGGTTTTGGAATCGCGTCGATGGACAAGGAAATTAAATCCAATTTGGAGAAGGCATTTTTGGCAGGAATTACGTTGCTGGCATTCACGGCAATGATTGAGCACCATTCCGAAGATGACCGCTTGCGGGGCGGCCCCGGCATCAAAAAGGCACAGGAAGTTATCGCACGCGCAACACTCAAGGCTCTTTCAAGTGTGGAAAGTGCGTGGAGCACCTACAAAAGCATCTCTCACTATTGTGCTGCCGCAACCGTGCTCACGGATTCGGGCGTCAACGGCATGACGTGCAAACTGGCGCAACCGGATGCCGAATTGATTGCAATCAGTCAGTATTATCTTGCACTGCTCACAACCTACAAACCCTCCGGGCGTCAAGAACCATTGGTGGCAACAGATAGAATGTGGTTACCGCCTCAGAATATGGATTTCGACGCCATAAGAGTGCCTGGCAAACCGCTTCCCGAACCCTTTTTAGATGATTTGGACGGTCGTAAGGCACGCTAGGTTGGGGTCACTCAAACATTTTTTGGGCGACTAGAAACACAAAAAAATATGCGTAGATTGGCATGTGTTCCTGCAAACAACCATGGACACGCCAACATGAACAAATCAGCCTACACCGTTAACGAAGTCATCCGCGAAATCGGCATTGGACGCTCCAAGCTCTATGCAGAAATTGCGGCTGGGAAGATCATGCCTCGAAAAATTGGCAAGAAAACAATCTTCCTCGCCAAAGACGTAGATGCCTACCTCAACAATCTCCCACTAGCTGTTCAGTAAGGCCGGTCAAATGGCGAAACCTGAAAAAGCGAAACCCGCGACGGATGCAACCGCGCGGGTTTCTAATTCTTTGCGTTTTTCAAGGGCGCAAATCCAAACCTCTGACACAGAAAGTCTAGACCATGACTAATATACCCCTTCACCACCAACCTTTCAACCATTCTGCAAACTTGTTCCTGGGCCATGACGGCAGGTGGCGTGTCCGTTCCCCTGGACGTGGCGGTTGGCGCTTTGCTTTCCCGCATGAGGTTGCGACCGCTTCCAAGCCAATCAGGGTTGTCGATTGGGCAGCGCCGGGAGAGCGGCCATGATGATATCTCAAAAAATCAGACAGCAGCATTTGACCGCGGGAACACTTTCCCAAATCCAGATTGATTGGCTGAAGAGTCATGATGTGAGCAACAGTGCAATCATTGGCGATTGGCCGGTCAACGCTGCTCGCGTCACATACAAAGCTGGGCGGTTCGATGTTGTACACCCCGGTCACGTTGGCGAGAATGCGCTGACGTTCCTGGTTGCCGATACCTTCGATTACGTTGACATCGCGGCATGGAGTCCGTTGTCAAGACGCATTGGCTTGTGGTTAGGCTGTGGCTTTGCGCTCGGACAGGACCAAATTTTCAACCCCGCCACTTATGCCCTTGAGGGCACGCTTCGCGTTCACCGAACGCCGCTTCAATGGCTCATAGCCGACCGCGACGGGATCGCGATTATCGACCCTGCCAAAACCTATTCGTTTCTTCGAGGCACACCCCGGCTTTCATTTTCTGATGCCGACTACGGGCGCACGGTTCGGGGTTGGATGAAGCCTCCAGATATCGAAACAGAATTCTTTTTTGAACAAGCGCAAGAGGCCACAGCAGCATGACAGATATTTCAAACGAACCAATCGATAGCCGCAGAGCCAATCACGTCAAACTTGTGAATCTGGATGATATGCCTAAAAATGAACCTGCAAAAGACGAACCGCCACGGCCACTCATGCGGACGGCGCTTCCCGCATCGAAATTCCCTGTCGAGGGCTTGACGGAAACACTCAAGGCCGCGGCGTTGGCAATCCATGACAAAGTGCAATGTCCTGTCGGTATGTGTGCCCAGAGTGTTCTAGCAGCCGCCACACTGGCAACACAGGGGCATGCGGATCTATGCCTGCCCATTGGCACCGTGTCCCCCATTGGCAACATCTACATATCCATCGGCGCGTCTGGTGAGCGTAAGAGCGGCGCCGACAAACTGGCATTGAAGGCGGTCAAGGATTACGAGCGTGAACTTCGGGAACGGTATGAATCCGAGATTGAGAAATGGCATATCGAACACGCCACATGGAAGCGTGAGCGCGAACTAATCCTGAACGACAAGAAGGCCACCAGAGACAGCAAGCGAGTGGACCTTGAGGCACTTGGGCCGGAACCGGAAAAACCCCTTTCTTTTCTTCTGACATCCGCTGAGCCGACTATCGAGGGCCTACTGAAAAACTGGATATCCGGGCAACCAAGCCAAGGCATATTTTCCGCAGAGGGTGGTGTCTTCATTGGTGGCCACGGCATGAGCGACGAAAACAAACTTCGCTCAATCAGCACCTACAGCCTTCTCTGGGACGGTGCGCCGGTAACACGGGTTCGGGCTGGTGACGGGATTTCTAGCATCAATGGCCGTCGCCTCAGTGTTCACTTGATGGCTCAGAATGGTGTTGCCGGTAAGTTGTTGAGCGACCCGGTTCTTGTTGACCAGGGCTTTCTTGCCCGCTGTCTAATCAGTGCCCCGCCAAGCACGCAGGGGACACGGTTCAATCATGATAACAATCCTCAAAGCGACAGGGACTTAATCCTCTTTAACAGTCAGATGCGCTACCTGCTGGACAGGCCATTTTCATTGGTTGAAGGCAGTCGTAACGAGCTTGAACCCCGTATCATTCAATGTTCTCCGGCGGCGTCGAAGCTCTGGTTTGAGTACCTGAATTACATCGAGCGCCAACTCTCCCCTGACGGCGACCTGTCATCGATATCGGGATTGGGAAACAAGCTCCCCGAGCATGCCGCACGCATTGCCGCAGTCATGACGATATTTGACGACCCGGAAGCGCCGGAGATTGACGTGAACGAAATGGAAGGCGGTATCAAGCTTGCCGGACACTACGGTAAGGAAGCCTTGCGGTTGAACAAGTGGGCCGGTGTAAGTGAGGACATCCGGAAAGCGGAAAAGCTCCGCCAGTGGATTGATGTTCAAGGGTTGTCGGAAATCTATCCTCAGATTGTCTATCAGCGCGGCCCTAATGAGATACGGCAACAAAGCACAGCTAAATCCTGCCTTGCGACGTTGGAGGCGCATGGCTGGCTCAGGAAGATAGGAGGCGGTGGTGAAATCGGCGGCAAACATCGTCGTGACGCATGGGAGGTTGTCAAGGGTGTTGCCCATGTATGAGGACTTCGACGTGGCCGCCGCAAGGCGCAAAATTGAGCAAATTTCGAGGGTGACCCCTGCTACTCTTGCTAATCCTGCTACTCTTGGGCCTGAAAGTAGCAGATTAGCAGGATTAGCAACCCTCCCTGTCGAAATTCCACATTCTGTCGATACAGAGTCAGACGCCTTTCATGAGCGTGCCGGCATCGTTTTTGACAACCTGGACATCCCACGAGAATGGGTCGATGGCTTTGCGGTTTTGGTGTCCATGCCGTGCCCCGACAGGTGGCTTCAATCGAATTGGGACAAGGTTCTGATTGCCGGAGAAACCTTCCTCACTGAGTGGGGCGACAAGGCACACAAGCTGGGTTGGACGGTCAAGGATCTGTTCGGCGTGTCCGTCAAGGGCAGCTATGCCCGTCTCGATTGCCGGGGCTTGGTTCTGGCTCTTGGCGACAAACGAGTGACGGCGCTGACCGCCGAAACTGCCGTCCTGCAATGCCTCAATCCACACTCAGGCGAACCGACAGGCAGCACCCTCAAATATTATCGCAAAACCGATATGTCCAAAGCCGTGCCTGTTTGGGAGTTGGCGTCATGAGTGAACATATCCACCAAACCATTCATGAGCTAATCAAGGAGTCCGACAAGCTGCTCGGGTTGGGAATTAGCATTCATTCGTAGCCCCATATGCGTCAGGTGATGCTCGAAGGACTACCTGCTGGCGATCTGGGCCTTTCTGATTAGCTGCAACCAACCAATCTTGCACGACTTGCCTTGGTCCAAGTCTATCGTCCAAATGCCATCGCCAGCGTAAGACGTCGCCTGAAAACTTCCATAAACGAGGAGAGTACCCAAACCCCATTTGGAAGCCAGGTCCCATGCTTTTTCAAAGTTCAATTGGTTGTAAATCAAACCAGCGTGCAGGCTTGGCGGATAGCCATCCGATGCTGATCCTTCCGAGTAGGATAATTCTGCGGTCTCGGCCTCGGTTTCGCCCTCAATCATAGACACACGCAGTTTTTCGGGTACCTCAAGTTGACCGTGTTGGTTACGCACACTCAATGATTCAATTTCGAGGTGCCCCTCTAGATTGATACGTCGTGTCGATTTCACAGGCGCATTATCAGTTTCTTGATCATGATTGAACCCAGTTGTTAATCTCAGATCAATAACCGACGGGCTGCAAGAGAAGTCACATGCTTTCAACACGGCTTCGAACCCCATGAAATCTTCCTTTACCAGTTTTGGAACTGCCTTATTAGTTCACATCGCAGCCGTTCACAATGTACAGGATCTTTAGAATATCGACACTTCACATCGTGCAATTTGTCGATAGCCTCGATTCTCCATTTTTCCTGGATTTCGTCGGTTGTTAGGCTTCGGATTTTTCCGCCTGATACAACCGAACAATCAGTTTCACCCTCGCAGACCACAACTGTCAACGCCGTCGTAAATCTCTTGAACGAGGCTCGTCAGATTGGTGTCGACGTGGCCCTTGTGGACGGCTCAATCCGGCTTGTTGCGGATGCACCACCGCCGTCCGAATTGGTTGACCGACTGAGAATGCACCGTGACGACATCATGCGGTTTCTGTGCTCGGACGAGCAGGCAATCACCAATTGGTTGAATGCGAATCCAGAACCATCAACACCCGGCACATGCGCCCATTGCGGCAGGTCCGAACAAGTAGGAGCGGCAGTCCTTCCGTTCGGTGTTCGTCAAGACACTCACACGTGGCTGCATCCTGAATGCTGGAAAGCATGGAATAGCGCACGGCGGGATAAGGCCACGGCGGTGCTCAGAGAGGCGTCGAGCGATGACGGGTAAAC
>JAJFHC010000258.1 GCA_021775835.1 Hyphomicrobiales bacterium
GCTCAAGATCACCTCACGTCGGGCCGTCACCTTTTGGACCCGTCCAGCTTTGCTGTACTCGACGCCGACAGCCCGTTTGCCGTCGAGTAAAACCCGGTGGCTGAGCGCGTGCATCTCAACATGGAGATTCGGCCGATTCATTGCTGGCTTGAGATAGGCGTTCGCCGTCGAGCATCTGACGCCGTCTTTGATCGTCAGGTCCATGCGGCCGAAACCTTCCTGCTGAAAACCGTTTACATCCGACGAACGAAGGTATCCGGCCTGGACTCCGGCCTCGATGAAGGCACCAAAAAGGGGGTTGTCCATATTATTGCCGTTGCACGTGTGTAACGGTCCATCATCACCCCGATAGGCATCGCCGCCGTATTGACAGGTTTCGGCTCGTCGAAAATATGGCAGGCAATCCCGGTAAGCCCAGCCCTCAGCGCCGAGGTTTTCCCACTGGTCGAAGTCGCCGGAATGGCCCCGGACATAGCACATGCCGTTGATGGAGGACGTTCCACCAATCACCTTGCCGCGGGCCTGGTGGATGCGGCGTCCGTTGAGCCCTGGTTCGGGTTCGGTCATGAAGCCCCAGTCAAAACGTTTCTTGTTCATGGGGATGTAACAGGCACTCGGCATCTGGATGAACACGCTGTTATCTCGACCCCCGAATTCGAGCACGAGAACCCTGTTTGCGGGATCTTCGCTCAGGCGATCGGCCAATACGCTGCCCGCCGATCCGGCACCAACGATGATGAAATCGAACTCCCCTTCAGTCATACGATTGGCCTTTATCCCAAAAAACCTGCATACGAGCCAAATTTGCAGCGCGGTTATGTGTCAAACTTTCTAGTCGATAAATCGATTTACTGAATATATAATTCAAGACGCATGAATTTTTGTCAACACGTTTCGAGATTGATGATCCGACCGGCTTTCGCAATACTAAGTTGGAATTGCAGCCAACGAGGATGGGTTTGTTCTGGATTGACCTACTTATGAAAAACAAACGGCGCTCACCTACTATATCCGACGTTGCCAAGGCGGCAGGCGTTTCGCTGGCAGCAGTTTCGCGTGTTCTGAGCAATGACAAGGCCTTCGTGGTTCGCGACGAAACCCGAAGGAGAATTACGGATGTCGCCCGTGACCTCAATTATCAACCGAACCCGGTTGCCCGTGGTTTGCGTATCTCCCGTACGTTTTCGCTTGGTATTGTCATTCCCGAACTGGACAACCCGGTTCACGCACGAATCATAATTGGTGCTGAAAGGGCCGCTGCTGAACGCGGTTACTCTCTGCTCATCGCCCACCGGGACAACGGCATGGTCGAAACCGCGATTTACGAAAGACTGGTCCGACAGAATAGGGTCGATGGCTTGATAGTCGCCACGCTGCAGGATGAAAAGGTCGGCGTGCCTGCCCTGAAAGAACTTGAGCATCCTTTTGTGCTCGTCAATCGCAAAGCCAAGGGGGTCAAGCACTACGTTGTCATAAATGACCAAGGCGGTGCGAGAAAAGCCGTTGAACACCTCGTATCTCTTGGGCATCGTCGTATCGCGCACCTGTCCGGCGCACCGCATCGGTACAATTCTAAATGCAGACTGAAGGGCTATAAGGACGGCCTCCTTGCGGCTGGGCTGCCGTTCGACAAGGAACTCGTATTCGAGGCCGGCTACACGCAAACCGGTGGCGCCGCCGCCGCCCGTCAGATGTTGGCAGTCAGTACAAAAAAAAGACCAACGGCGATTTTCGCAACGACACTGCTGGTTGCGGCTGGCGCAATGAGTGCATTGCGTGCTGAGGGAATCAATGTCCCCGACGACATGTCGATTATTGGATTCAATGACGGCGCAATCGCAGAGATCCTCGCACCGCCTTTGACAACAGTGCGAACGCAATTGGAGGCAATGGGTTATCAAGCTGCCTCTTCCCTAATTAGCTACATCGAAGGGAATGGGGATTTCGTCGGCAAGACCCTGAAGGATACCGAGATTGTCGAACGAGCGTCGACGGCGCCGATGTCCCGCAAAACGTCAAGGCGTACATTCAATTCTCGATAAGCCGGTTTGATCGGCTCTTGACACGGAATATGAAAACGGCGTTTACTAAAACGGTAAATCGTTTTAGCGAATGTTGAATTTTATACCGAACTGCAATTTCCAGATGGAGACTTGGTTTGTCGGCAGTTGTAACAATTGAAAATGCGAGAAAAACGGCGACTGCCAATTCGGCGCCCGAATGGTTGGCGGAACTTCAATCGATCATAAGTCCGAATCGCGCATTTGCAGATTTTGAAACGCTTCTTGAGCACAGCAGGGACAGGCTTCCATTTGGCCGGTTTCGTCATCGGTCCAATCAATTGACCGGAGTTTTGCCGAGCGCAGTCGTTAAGCCCGCGTCAGTTTCCGAAGTACAGACAGTTGTGAAATTTGCTACCGAGCATAACCTCGCTGTCATTCCCTACGGCAGCGGTTCAGGTGTTCTCGGCGGAACCGTGCCCTTCCAAGGCGAAATGATTGTCGCTTCAAACCGCTTGAACCACGTCATCGAAATAGATGAGACGAATTGCGTGGTGCGGGTGGAAGCCGGAACGAATGGAAGGGCCTTGGAAGTCGCCCTGAGGGACAAGGGATATACATGCGGGCATTATCCTCAATCGATGGACATGTCCACGGTGGGGGGGTGGGTCGCTTGTCGGGGGTCGGGACAGTCCTCTTCGCGATACGGCAACATCGAAGACATGATTGTAGGCTTGAAAGTCGTGCTGCCGAGCGGAGAGCTGCTGGAAGTACGGCATGCGCCCCGGCGTTCTGTCGGACCCAGTATCATCGAACTCTTCATTGGTTCCGAGGGTCTCTTTGGGATCATCGTCGAACTGACTATGCGCATATGGCGTCTGCCTGCTCAGGAGATAAACGCAGTGATCGCGTTTCCTGGCATCGAACAAGGATTGAATGCCGCCAGGGACGTCATGCAGGCCGAGCTAAGGCCATCAATCGTGAGGCTGTACGACAAAGGCGAAAGTGAGCGATGGGGGCAAGGTGACCTGCCGGTCGAAACCCATCCTGTCATGTGCATGTTGGTTTTTTCCGGATCGCATGTGGTTGCCGAAGCTGAAGCCGGCCTGGCGATGGATATTTGCAAGAAATACGGCGGTGTCATAATCAGCAACGAACCGCTCCGGCGATGGCAAAAAGTCAGATTCGAGTCCCATTCTGAGGACTTCGTCAATGCCGGTGGCTTTTACGATACCATTGAGATTGCGGCGCCCTGGTCTGCCCTGCCGAACATGTACGCCCAAATCCAATCTGCGGTCGCAAAAAAATATCCAGTCGTGCAACTCAACGCACACTGGTCTCATGCCTATTCCGATGGCGCCTGCATGTACATGACATCGAAGTTTCCCGCGATGGCGGATGAAGAGGCCCTGCCAATGCATTCCGATATATGGGACATCGTGATGAAACTGTGCCTCGAGTTAGGAGGAACAATTAGCCATCATCACGGCATTGGCTACTTTCGAAATAGATGGATCCGAGAAGAACTGAATTTTGGGCACGAGGTTTTGTGTGAATTGAAACGGGCACTCGATCCAGGCTTGCTCTTCAATCCAGGCAAACTTGGACTGGATACCAAGGTGTAAAGGCACCCCTTCCTGTTGAGAGAACATAGGGAAGGAAGGATGGAGTTGGGATGCAACAAGATATACTGATGGGCATTGATCTTGGGGCCGGCAGCCTCAAGGTCACGATCATCGGGTCCGACGGGCAATTGCGTGGTTCGGCCTCTGCGGAGATTCGTACCGCTATTCCCCATCCTGGATGGGCCGAGCAAGACCCGGAGGAGTGGTATCGGGGATTGTGTACCGCCGTGCCAAAGGCACTATCGTTGGCATCATTAGACGCGCGGGACATCGCGGCGGTGTCGTTCTCCGCCGGTGCCCATACACCAGTTTTGCTCGATCAAGACGATAAGGTCATTCGGCCGGCAATTCTGTGGAGTGATCAGCGCAGCGGGGTGGAATCACGGGAACTTTCCGAACAAGCTGGAGACATGATCCATCGGATCAGCCTGAACGTTCCAGCCCCTACCTGGACTCTTCCGCAGCTAAAATGGTTGCAGCGGCATGAGCCTGCAAATGTTGGTCGAACGAAACGGCTGCTTGTTGCAAAGGACTATCTGAGGTTCCGCCTGACAGGACTTTGGCATACTGACAGAATAGACGCTGCGGGTACATTACTTGCGGACGCGGGGGTAAACGCCTGGTCAACGGAAATATGTGACCTGATCGGATGGGACATGGCGACCTTGCCGCCAATCGTTGAGCCGACGACGGTCGTTGGCGGAGTATCCAGAGTCGGTGCCGATGAGTCGGGGCTGGCCGAAGGAACACCGGTTGTCGCCGGCACCATGGACACTGCGGTTGAATGTTACGGAGCAGGCGCTGTCAGCCCGGGGCAGGGCGTCATCAAGCTGGCGACGGCGGGTACGGTTTCTGTCGTTACTGATACGCTTGAGGCGCATTCTGAGGTCATTGACTACCCGCATGTCATTCCCGGGTTCTCCTATTCCATCACCGGAACAAACTCGTGTGCCTCGGCGCATCGATGGTTGAGAGACCAGTTCTTTACGCCCCGTCATGGTCTCGGCAAGGTGGAGCAGGATCAATCTGGATTCGCTGAAATGGACCGCCTGGCATCCGACGTGCCGGTGGGTTCGGATGG
>JAJFHC010000259.1 GCA_021775835.1 Hyphomicrobiales bacterium
GAGGGATGCTCGCCCTCGTGATCCAATACCATCCGCACCGCCCGGGCACGTACTTCAGATGAAAACTTGTTCGTTGTCTTGCTCATGATGACTCCATTTACTCAAGAGTTGGAGCCTCCGACAATCCCGGGGCGGTTCAGAACTTGTTGCTGAACAGCATTTACCAAGGCGGCATATGGCTCAGCGAATTCCTGAAAGAGTGGTTTCTTCATTATGAGATCATGCAGAACACCCCCAATCTGATAAAAAGTTAGCGCTCTCCATCCTTCCATGGAGTCTTCTTCTTTCCTCAATAGAAACTCGGGCGAGCTGTATTGGAGTGTTCCGACAAAAGACCGAAGCTCATCATGGTCGGTCAAGCCTGGTTCCCCGACTGGTCGCAGGACACCGAAATCGAGCAATATGAGCCGATCAAAATTGTCCGTAAGAACAATGTTTTCCGGCTTGATATCACGATGGCAAAGATCTAGTTGTTCCAAGAACCGAGCAGCAGACGCCAACTGCATAATAAGCGCGGGTATTTTTTCACTTGGAACTTCCTCTAAACAAGCCCCCAGGTCGGGACCGTCCACGAACTCCATCAGGAGGAAGTGGTTTTGTGTCTCATCGTCGAAGCCGCCCCCGAGAATGGGGACCATATTGTCGTGATGTTTGCCGATTAGGGAGAGTTCTCTTTCAATGCGTGCAATTTGTTTCTCATCACCATACTTCTTGATCAACTCGTCATCGAACACCTTCAACGCTGCAATGTTGTCTCCATTTATTGCCTTGAAAACAGCTGCTGATTTGCCAAAATCGATTAGGCCAGCAACTTCCCAACCATTTATTGAACGTTTCCTAAGTGATAATTCCAGCTCTTGTGCTTTTACAGAGTCCATTTTTTTGCTTACGATTTGGACATCTATATTCTCTGACAGAGAAGATACCCAAAATTTGAATTATACTACCTTGCAAATTTAGTAGTTCTGATTGACGAAAACAAGGTTTTTACAAAATACCCTCATTCGAACTAATCGATATTGGGGTTTTTTTGCTATATCCAATTACACTTTGGGCATTCGAGACGATCGTGCAGTGTCCAAGCTCGACCCTGGGTGGTGGTCGCCCATCTGCACAGACCTACGGAAACGGCGAATACTGTGTTAAAGTGGTCTTTGCGGTCCCGGAGGTGGTGCCCTTGGTGTTGGAACGCTTCCACCGCCTAGTATCGACGCCAACATGGCCGCTAGCCGGGTCGAGCTCTGCGTTGAGGCTATTGGCGATATCGAAAAATCTTCGACGCACGTCGGCTGCATACGGATTGTCGAGTTCTATGGCGTCGAAGACCTCAGGCGCATCATTCCGGATCATGTCAATCGCCTGGGCGATCAGATCGAAACTCACGGTAGTCATGCGGCTGGGCAATGGCTCCATCTGCAAAAGGACTTTGGCTATCAGATGGGTGATTCCCTGGACCATGGCCGCTTCACGGTCATGGGCCTCGGGGGTCGTCAGGCAGATCTGAAGTCCAAGCGCTTTTCGCAGGAAGGCCGCGACCCGCCGGTGGCGGTTGCCGCGTATGGGACAGATCGCGATCTTGAGGCCCTTGAGGCCACCACGGGCGCTTTGGGGACCGAACAGCGGATGGGTTGCCACCACGTCCACATGGTCCGGCAAACCTTCGCGCATGATGTCCGATGTCACAACCTTGACCGAACCGACGTCGAGCACGAGTGCGCCGGGACGGAGGTGGTCGCGGATGTCACCGACGGTTTGCTTCATGGCACTCACGGGCACGGCCAGGACGACAATCGGGCAAGCTGCGACCGAGGTCAGGCCGTCGTACGCGACACCAGGCGGCGCCGGTACTTCGCTTTCACAGATGAGCGGATCGAAAGCCACAATGGAGAAGTGACCGACCAGGCTGTCGGCGACGAGGCGGCCAAAGGCGCCAAACCCGACGATACCGATCCTGGGTTTTTTTGCAGGCTGGATTGAACTTGGGATTCCTGAAGACATTTATTGACCTACCAGATTGAGCGAGGTCAATGGCTCCTGTTGCGATCAACCACTGACGACACGCAGCGGTTGAAAGACGAAATGCAGCCCCGCTAAATTTGCAGGGCGTAATACATTCCAACAGGGGTAACGAAATTTGTCATGGCGCTATAAAACGGGTTTGACGGCGTTTGTCAAACCGGCTCGAATGATGGACTGTAGAACTGCCGGATTGGGCAATGAACCCCCGATATGGTGGGACATGTCAAAATTTCAACCTCGGGCGGGTGCCAGAAATGACCTGGAACAACGACAAACTTAAGGCCTTGCGGGCGCAATTCTCCGATGACGAAGGCGGCGAGATGCAGGATCCGCATTTTCGCGAGGTGGCCTCCCATATCTTTGGCGAGGGCGGGTATCGGGCAGCGCCTTATGCCGGGCGGTCGACGTTTCTCGATGCGCCGACCCGGGAGCTGGACCAGTTGGCCGCCGACACACCGCAAGTCGCCATCGTCGGCATGCCGATGGACCTGGCGGTGACCAACCGCAACGGCTCGCGGTTCGGGCCCCGGGCCATGCGGGCGGTGGAGCGGATCGGGCCCTATAACGAAGGCCTGCGGGTGGCGCCGGTGCATGAGATGGACGTGGTCGACGCCGGCGACGTGCCGTTCTCGAGCCGCTTCGATCTCGCGCAGTCGCATACCGAGATCGAGGCGTGCATCAAGGGAATTGTCGGGCTGGGAGCGCTGCCGCTTTCGGTTGGCGGCGATCATTCGATCAGCCATCCGATCCTGCGGGCGGTGGGCGCCGACCGGCCGGTGGGCATGATCCACATCGATGCGCACTGCGACACCGGCGGGCCGTTCGACGGCGAACGCTTTCATCATGGCGGGCCGTTCAGGAACGCGGTGCTCGACGGGGTGCTTGATCCCGAGCGGACGATCCAGCTTGGCATTCGCGGGTCGACCGAGTTCATCTGGGAGTTCTCGACCCTGTCAGGCATGACGGTGGTTCACGCCCACGAGTTCAGCCGGCGCGGCCTTGACGACATCATTGCCCAGACCCTGGCCGTGGTGGGCGACGGGCCGACCTATATCTCGTTCGATGTGGACAGCCTCGACCCGGCGTTCGCACCGGGCACCGGCACGCCGGAGGCCGCGGGGCTCAGCCCCCGCGAAGTGGTCCACCTGCTGCGCGGCCTGAAAGGCATCGACATCGTCGGCGGCGACGTGGTCGAAGTGGCCCCCGCCTACGATCCAACAACCAACACGGCCATGAACGGCGCGCAGGTGTTGTTCGAGATCCTGAGCCTGATGCGGTTTAGCCCGTCGTTGCCGCAAAAGGGGTAGAGTGGTCGCATCACCTGTGCGGCTCACTCCTCGCAAAGCCCGAACCGCCTCCCAGACCGCTGCTCAGTGCTGCAGGCGGCAGAAACATGACGCCCTGATCGGCACATCGGCGCGGGCTGTAGCCAGCTCAAGGCGCGGCGCGATAATGGCAGCCTCTGCCGTCTTGCCCTGTCGCTTGAGGCACTCGTGGAAGCCGTGCAGGCTCCACACGTTCTCAGGGTGCTGGGAGGCCCGGCTGAGGGTGTCATCGAGACCCAGATCCGCCCGGTAGACGGCTTCGGCTTCCTCGATCCGGTCCTGTTCCAGCAGCAGGGCGCCGAGCGCATGGCGGGCGGGCTGCATCCAGGCCCAGGGCTCGTCATAAGGCAGGGTGTCGTCCAGGTGCACGGCCTGGCGCAGGTGGGCGAAGGCTGTATCAAAATTGCCCTTGCGGTATTCGATCTCGCCGTTGAGCATTTCGGCCGCCACACCCAGAATATCGACGCAAGCGTTGTTGAACACCATGCGGGATTCCGGCACCCGGGCGTGGGCTGCTGAAAACGCGGTGCGCTCGGCCTCGGCCGCCGCCACATTGCCGCTGGCGGCATGGGCGACGCCCCTGGCATAGTGCATCATGGCGGTGGTCGAACAGTACAGCACCGGATCTGCCGGCAGATCTTGCGCGATGATGTCGTCCCATTTGCCGAACCGGATCATGACGTGCTGTTTCATGGGCACGAATCCTTCCGCCCAGTCGGCCATGGGCGGGGACTCGACCCTGAGCAGGGCTTCGGGCAGGGTCTCGATCATCTCGTTGGCCGCGTCCATGGCAGGCCGGTATTGCCCCAGGAACATCGCGCCATAAAGCTTGAAGTGATAATTGTGGCAGCGGTAGAGCGAGTAGAAATTGAGCGCGCCTTCACGTTCGAGGAATTTCCGGTCCGAGACGATGGCCTGCGAATTCGACACCACCACATCGTTGTAGTGCCCGCACAGCACGTCGATGTGGGTAGGCATGTGCTGCAGGTGGCCGGCATCGGGCACGAGCCCGCGCAGGGCATCGCCCGCCCGCAACGCGCGCTCGGGGTGCGGCGACATCTCCATCAGATGAATGTACATGTGGAGCAGGCCCGGATGGCGGTCTCCGCCCGCCTCCTCAACGGCGCGCATGGCGGTTTCCAGCACCTCGACTGCCTCGAGCGTGCCCGCGCCTTCCGCAGGCTTGCCGGTCGGCAAGTCCCACAGGGCCCAGGGGGTGCGGTTCATGATGGCTTCGGCAAACAGCGTGCAGACATCCATGTCGTGGGCATGGGCCTTGTAGACTTCGCGCATGGCATCCGCATAGTCGTCGTTCCACGGCGCACAGTCCCCGGCCGGCGTGGCGGACGGATAGCGTGCCGCCAGAGCGCGGATCAGCGCCTGCTCCACTGCCGTCGCCCCGTCGCATAAGGCAAGGGCCTGCTGGGACGCGGCATGGGCGGTGGCCAGAGACCGGTCCATATCGGCGTCGTCGAAGGCTTCCCAGGGCTTGTTGTAGTTCGGACCCGCCGCATAGGCGATGCCCCAGTGGGCCATGGCGCAAGCTGGATCGGCATCCACCGCCTTGCGGAAACAGTCCACCGACTCGTCGTGGTTGTAGGCGTAACACCAGACGAGACCACGGTTGAACCAGGTCTGGGCATCGCTTGAGTTCGTTGACACAGGCCTGTGGTGGGTCCCCAGATCGTAGTAGCTGTCCTGGCCTTCAGCCATGGCGTCGCCTTCCTGAATGAGTTGCACACCATCAGCATAACGCTGGAGCGATGTGCCGACAATGGAACCCATGGGACACCCAAGACACTATGTTCAGCGGTGAGCGGAGGGGGCCGGACTCACGAATTCAGCAACATGCCCGACTGGGTCACGGGCAGATCGAGCTTCAGTTCCTGCAGAATCGCCCAGAACAGGGCAACGTCCGAGGCGACCAGCGGTTTGTCTGCAATGCCTTCCACCGCCTCGATCACGGGCAGTGTGCGAAAGCCCGAACCGGTCTGGACAATGGCGTCGGCCTCAGGGGCTGCTTCGTGCGCCAGGATACAGGCGCGGGCCACGTCGGCTGCCGGGTAGTCCCAGTGGGTCGCGGCCTCGACTTCCTTCATCTCCTCGAGCGAGGCATAGATGCCCTGGTCGACAAGGTTGCCGAACGCCAGCACCTCGAAGCCCGCCTGTTCCAGAAACCGGTTGATGCCGGCTTTCCAGTCTTCACGGTAATAGCCGTTGGCCACCGTTATGCGTTTGGCGCCGATCGAGTTGAGGGCATTGACGATGCACAGGCCGGCCATAAGGAAGGGAACACCGATACGCTCCGAAATGCCTGTCGTCATACGCCGGATGTCGTCGGGTGACGTGCCGCCGGCATGGACCCAGTTGGTGCCGATCTGGCCGACCACGTCGCATTTGGAATCCGCCAGCGCTTGCGCTGCTTCCTCCTGGAGATGGAAGTTCTTGGACCGCTGGGCAAGCTCATACTCATAGGCTGGGATATGCAGGACCCGCTGCATGGCACCGACCCCTTGCGGCACCACGGACAGGAACTGCTGGATGACGTCGTCCCAGCAACTGGGCGTGGTGGTAAAACCCACCCGCGCCAGGTGTCTTGGTTTCCATTGATCGCGGTCTGCCATGGTATTCATGCTCCCGGGGGCTGTTTATCGTTATCGGCCATGTCGCAGCGCAATGCCCACTTTGACAATTTCACCGGGGAGTACTCTCGGCAATTGAAAAAACTTCACTCTGGGCCGGTCCGACCTGGCGGCCGGTTTGCACGCCGCTCTGCGAGGTTCAGCAGCAGATTAAGGCCAGGCAGGGTTCTGTCCCAATCGACATCTTCAGCCGTGTTGTGGGTGATGCCGTCCTTGCATGGGGTGAATATCATGACAGTGGGAACGCCGTAGGAGGCCAGGGCATAGGCATCGTGACCGGCTTGTCCCAGCATCTCCTTGTATCGCCGGGTAATCCTTGGTGAGATTTCCCGCATCATGTCGCAAAGCCCCGGATCGAAGGCGTCGTCGCCGAACTTCCAGGTCTTCGTAATGCGGGAGGTCACCTGCGCCCGTTCACAGGCCTCCGCCAACGCTGCATCAAGCTCAGATTTCATCTGTCCCAACGTTTCCAGGTCGGCATGACGGTAGTCGACGGTCAGCTCCACCTCGCTTGGCAGGATGCCGTAGATGTTTGGCCACACGTCAATCTTGGCGCATGTGGTCTTGCCCTTTGTGCTGGCGTATTTGAGTCCAATGTCGTTGACCTTGCCGATCATGTAGCCCGCACCGATCAAGGCATTGTGACGGCGGTCCATCGGAGTTGGTCCGATGTGCGCGGTTTCGCCTTCAAACAGCACGCGATAACCGCGTATGTTGTAGCTGCCTGTGACAAGCCCGATATCCAGACCCTCTTCATCCAGCTCGGGTGCCTGTTCAATATGCAACTCGATGTATGAGTCCAGCTCTCGGTCACCGAGGGGCGCGTTGCCCTTGTACCCAATTCGCTCCAGTTCATCGCCGAAGCGCTTGCCGTCCTTGTCGGTGAACGCATAGGTGTCTTCAAGGCTGGTAGAATGAGTCCAGGCATGGGATCCCATCATCGACATGGAAAAGCGCGAACCCTCCTCATCGGTCCAATTCACAACCTCGATTGCCCGTCTGGTCTCGATCCCGGCATCATCAAGCGCACGGAGAACCTCCAGGCCACCAAGCACGCCGAGAATACCGTCGAAACGCCCGCCTTCGATCGTCGTGTCCAGATGACTGCCGACGACCACCGGCGGCAACGCGGGGTCACTGCCGTCGCGGCGGACAAAGATGTTGCCAACCTGGTCGACCGTAACCCCATAGTCGGACTCCCGTGCCCAGGCCACGAACTGGTCTCGCATCGCCTTATCTTCATCACTCAATGCGAGGCGGCGCAGGCCGGTCTTGTGAGTGCCGATACAGGCCGAGGTTTCAATGGTGGACCAGAGCCGGTCCGCATTGATCTCCAACAGGCCAGTCATCAGAGGCGGCCCTTTCGTCGTGCAACCGACTCTGCAAGGATGCACAGGGATTCAAACATGAGGTGTGCTGCGACAAGTGCCGTGCCGCCGGACGGGTCAAGACCTGCATTCACCTCGCAAAGGTCTGCCCCGATCAGATCGATACCCTGCATGCCGCGTAGAATCATCTGCATCTCGCGTGTATAGAGGCCACCTGGTTCCGGATATCCGGTACCGGGGCAGATCGAGGGATCCAGGCCATCGATATCGATGGTCAGGTACATCGGACCCGATGCCAGGTCACGGATCTCCTGGATGACCGCCTTGGGCCCGATTTCGTCAAACTCATGCTGATAGACCATCCGCATGCCGGCATCGACGGCGAAGTCATTGGCATCTGCTGAATATTGCGAGCCGCGCAAACCGATCTGGATTGAACGCTTTGGATCAATCAACTCTTCCTCAACGCCGAGGCGTACGAACGTGGCATGGTTGACCTCGTCCCCATCGAACACACCGCCTTCGGTCTGAAGCACGTCTGAATGGGCATCGAATTGCACAACGCCAACCGGTTCAGTCAGAATGCCGCCGGCTTTCAAACCTCGCAGGATCAAGAGCGGAATTGTATGATCGCCTCCGGCCGCCAGGGGATAGGCACCAGCGGCCGCAGTCGCCGCAAAATACTCAACGATCGTGTGCTGGCTGGCCTGTGGGTTCATTGGCGAGACCGGCGCATCGCCCATGTCAGCGCACTGGACCATGTCAAACGGAGCCACCAGTGTTGCCGGATTCATGTTCCGGATGAAACGCGACCATTCTCGGATCTGCGCCGGCCCTGATCGTGCACCGGGGCGCATAAAAGTCCCCATGTCATAGGGCACACCACACAAGGCGATATCAAGCCCGTCCGGACTTTCGGCGACCGGCAGGCGCATCATTGTGCTGAAACCTGAAAATTTCTGGCTGTAAGGCCCGATTGAAGGTTGATTGTACTTGCTCATGACTGTCTCCCTATGCGGCATTCATCAGGTTCTCACGGGTGCAGGCGTCTGCAACATTTTGGAACGATTGCGCCAGACCGCCGACGTATTCATCAATCTCGGTAGCGCTGATCACAAGAGGGGGCGACATTGCAATTACATCGCGATGAGGTAGCGCACGACAAATGATACCGTTGCTGTAGCCTTCCTTCATGACGCGCCCTGCGAATTTTGTCGCCGGGTCAAGAGGTGCCTTTGTCTTGCGGTCTGCCACGACCTCTATTCCGATCATCAGGCCCTCGCCGCGAATGTCGCCGATGTAGTCCAGCTCCCCCAATTCTTCCGTCAGGCGCTTCTTCAAGTATGCACCCTGCACAGCGGCATTACCGGTCAGGTTTTCTCTCTCCAGAATATCAAGGTTTGCCAATGCCGCCGCAGCACAGATCGGGTGGGCCGAATATGTATAGCCATGACCGAAGCCTGCCATTGTGTGGGCGGTATCTTCCAGCACCTGCCAGACCTTTTCTGAGACACCTGACGCCGAGATCGGCTGGTATCCGGAGGACAGGCCTTTCGCCATTGTCATTATATCGGGCCGGATATTGTATGTGTCCGATCCAAACATCCGGCCGGTGCGACCGAACCCGCAGATCACTTCGTCGACAATCATCAACATGTCATGCTTGTTCAGGACGGCCTGGATCTTCTCGAAATAGCCTGCCGGCGGTACCAAGACTCCACCGGTTCCCATTATCGGTTCGGCGATGAAAGCCGCGCAGGTTTCAGGACCCTCAGCGTAAATCATGGCTTCCAGCTCATTGGCAAGATAGGTAGCGAAGTCATCTTCGCTCATACCTTCGGGCTTTTCCCGGTACTGATCGACGGAATGGGTATGCAGGAAACCCGGCAGAGGCAGGTCGAACTTTTCATGGTTGATCGGCAGGCCCGTGAGGCAGGCCGAACCGAAAGACGAACCGTGATAGGCCCGGTGTCGCGAAATGATCTTCTTCTTCTCCGGCAGCCCGCGCATGTTGTTGTAATAGTAGACCAGTTTGATGTTGGTATCGTTGGCGTCCGATCCCGAATTCCCGAAAAAGACCCGGCTGATGCCCTCTGGCGCGAGGCGCACAACTGTTTCTGCCAGGCGAATTGCAGGCTCGTTCGAGATCGCGGTAAAGGAGTGATAAAAGGCCATCTTTTCGGCTTGCCGCGTGATTGCTTCCACGATTTCGCGGCGGCCGTGTCCGACATTCACGCACCATAAGCCGGACGCACCGTCGATCATCTCATTGCCCTGACTGTCCGTGACACGCACACCGTGTGAGCGATCCATGATCCTCGGCCCGTTGGCCTGATGATCGGATATTGAGGTTGCCGGGTGGAAGAAGAACCGCTTGTCGAGTTCTTCCAAAGACATGTTGTGGGTGGATGAAGTGCTCATCTGCTCAATCTCCGACATCATTAACTCATTCTGTGATTTGTGATCACAATGAAACCTTGACTTGAGTCATAACCTGTGATCACAAATCACACAAGAGAATTCTCATGGCTGCGTGATGCCTGCCTTGCAAGCAAAGCGGCCAAAGTTAAGATGAGATATTCCAAGAGGAAGTTTGAATGACCATTGCAGCGACGTTGAAAGACGAAAAACATCAAGACGCACCTGCTCTTGCCAAACTGTCCCGGGAGCCACTTCATAATCGGGTTTACAAGGAACTCCGCCGTGCTTTGATGGCTGCACGCTTTACCCCCGGCGAGCAGCTGACGCTTCGCGCAACCGCTGAAAAACTGGGCGTAAGTGTCATGCCGGTACGAGCCGCCTTCAACCGTCTCGTCGCGGAACGGGCGGTAACGTTGCTCCCGAATGGGTCTGTCGTTGTGCCGCAGATGAGCGCCAATCGCTTTGAGGAACTGGTCGAGCTAAGATTAAATCTGGAAGGCCTGGCAGCAAAAAAGGCGGCGACATGCATTACGCCAACCGAAATTGACGAACTTGCACAAATCGGTGCTGAACTGACTAAAGCCGGCGAGGACGGAGACGGAGAGCACTACCTTGATCTCAACAAAGCATTCAAATTTACGATCTATGAGTCAAACCGTTCTCTTGAACTTCTCAGCTTGATTGAAGCCCTCTGGCTTCAGTTCGGCCCATTCATGCACAACTATGCCAAGGACGTCCGTGTGCAGGCCGTTGACGACCGCCATGACGAGATCCTCGCGGCTTTGAGAGCGGGAGATGGCGAGGCAGCACAGAC
>JAJFHC010000260.1 GCA_021775835.1 Hyphomicrobiales bacterium
ACCTGCCCGGAGTCTGTCGCCGGGCGGACATCGTGATTGCAGCCGTCGGACGCCCGGAGATGGTGCGGGGCGACTGGATCAAGCCCGGAGCCTGCGTCATCGATGTGGGCATCAACCGGATCGACAAGGAAGGCGGCGGCACGCGGCTTGTGGGCGATGTGGCCTATGGCGAAGCGCTTGAAGTGGCAGGCGGCGTTACACCGGTGCCGGGCGGCGTGGGCCCGATGACCATTGCCTGCCTGTTGTACAACACCGTGGGGGCTGCCTGCGCCCAGGCGGGCGTTGACCGGCCTGAAATCTGACGGATATCCCAATCGTTCTCCGGCCATCGCACCGGGTTCCAATAGCAACTGTCGCTGGTGTGGATCAGAGAGTGGGGCCCGGCTCAAGGCCGGGAAACGGTCACTATGAATTCACAGCCGGGCGTTGCGGCGGTTCAGCAAGCGCAGGCGCAGGGCGTTCAGCTTGATGAAGCCTTCCGCGTCGCGCTGGTCGTAGACGGAGTCTTCCTCGAACGTCACATGCTCCATGGAGTAGAGCGAATTGGGCGACGTCCGTCCGACGACCGTGGCGCTGCCCTTGTAGAGTTTCAGACGCACGGTGCCGCTCACAACCTCTGAGGCCTTGTCTATCGCCGCCTGGAGCATTTCACGCTCAGGCGCAAACCAGAACCCGTTATAAATCAGTTCGGCATAGCGCGGCATCAACTCGTCTTTCAGGTGAAGCGTTCCGCCATCGAGTGTGATCGACTCAATGCCGCGGTGGGCGACGAGCAGGATGGACCCGCCCGGTGTTTCGTAGATGCCACGGGACTTCATGCCCACATAACGGTTTTCAACCAGATCGAGACGCCCGATACCGTTGGCGCCGCCAAGCTCGTTGAGCCTGGTGAGGATGGTTGCCGGACTCATGGCAACTCCGTCGATTGAGACGGCGTCGCCTCTTTCGAATCCGACTTCGATGTAAGTCGCCTTGTCCGGCGCGTCTTCCGGCGACACGGTGCGCTGAAAGACATAGTCGGGACACTCTTCGCCCGGGTCTTCCAGGGCCTTGCCCTCGGACGAGGTGTGGAGCAGGTTGGCATCGACGGAAAACGGCGCTTCTCCGCGTTTGTCCTTGGCGATCGGAATCTGGTGTTTTTCGGCGAAATCAATCAGCGTCGTGCGGCTGGTCAAGTCCCATTCACGCCAGGGGGCGATCACGGTGATGTCGGGATTGAGTGCGTAATACCCCAATTCGAAACGAACCTGGTCATTGCCTTTGCCGGTGGCGCCGTGGCAGACAGCGTCGGCGCCGGTCTGTCGTGCGATCTCGATCTGGCGTTTTGCGATCAGCGGCCGGGCAATCGACGTGCCAAGCAGGTACACACCTTCATAGACCGCGTTGGCCCGGAACATGGGGAAGACGAAGTCCCGGACAAATTCCTCGCGCAGATCCTCGATGTAGATTTCCTTGATCCCGAGCATCTCGGCTTTCTTGCGCGCCGGCTCGAGTTCCTCGCCCTGGCCGAGGTCGGCGGTGAAAGTCACCACCTCGCAACCGTAGGTGGTCTGCAACCATTTGAGTATGATCGAGGTGTCGAGACCGCCTGAATAGGCAAGCACGACCTTCTTTACGTTCGCGTGATCTGTCATGGGTTCATCCGGATTTTCGGTAGGGTCTGAATTTGCCGCGCACTATAGGCAAGAAAACCGGCGGGGCAAGATGATCTGTATCAAGCGCCGGCGGCGGCTCGTTCTTCCGCCCGTCGCTGGCTTGCACGTTTGCGAACGGTGTCCGATTTGAGCTGTCCGCACGCCGCCATGATATCGCGGCCGCGCGGCGTGCGCACCGGACTGGCATATCCGGCACGGTTGACGACGTCGGCGAACCGTTCGATCTGCTCCCAGTCCGAGCACACATAAGGCGAACCGGGCCAGGGGTTGAACGGGATCAGGTTGATCTTGGCGGGGATGCCCTTGAGAAGCCGGACCAACTCGAGCGCGTCTGCAAGGCTGTCGTTGACATCCTTGAGCATGACATATTCGAACGTGATGCGCCGGGCATTGGACACGCCGGGATAATTGCGGCAGGCGTCGAGCAGTTGCGCGAGCGGGTATTTCTTGTTCAGGGGCACCAGTTGGTTGCGCACCTCGTCGGTCACCGCATGCAGGGAGATCGCCAGCATGACGCCAATTTCGTCGCCGCAACGCTCGATCATGGGGACAACGCCCGAAGTCGACAGGGTAATCCGGCGTTTGGAAATGGAAAGCCCCTCATTGTCAGACACGATGGCCAGGGCTGCCTTGACGTTGTCGAAATTGTAGAGCGGTTCGCCCATGCCCATCAGAACCACGTTTGAGATCATCCGTCCTTCGCGCGGCAGGTTGGCATCGTCGACACTGTCGGCACCGGGCCACTCGCCAAGCTGGTCCTTGGCCACCAGGATCTGACCGACGATCTCGGCGGGTGTCAGGTTACGCACCAGGGTCTGGGTTCCGGTATGGCAGAACGTGCATGTCAGAGTACAACCGATCTGGCTTGATACGCATAAGGTCCCGCGGGTTTTTTCAGGGATGTAGACGGTCTCGACTTCCGGTCCCGGTTCACCGTTGGGGCCCGCCGCCAGACGCAACAGCCATTTGCGGGTACCGTCCGATGAAATCTGCTCTGTCACGATCTCCGGACGGTCCAGGCAAAAGCGCTCTTCCAGGTTGTTCCGCAGGTCCTTGGCGATGTTCGTCATGCGCCCGAATCCGGTATGGCCGGCCACATAGGCCCAGTTCCAGATCTGGCTGGTCCTCATGCGCCGCGACCTTTCTGGAACGTCCAGTTCTTCCAGGTGCTGGGCGATTTCTTCCCGCGAAAGCCCGATGAGCGAGGGTTTTGCCGGCAAGGTTTGCGGCATGCCGGTTGCCGTAATCACGGTCGCATTGGCGTTGCCGCGGGATATGTCGAGAGTCTGGGCCATTTGAGGACTTATATCAGACCGGTACGGGACGCGCGCGCACGATCTTCGATCTGCGTCATCGTCGCCGTGACAGGTGTTTCAGGTCAACGGGTGTCTATTTACAGGCCCTTCGGGCGGCGTCAAGGGCTGCCGATACACCTTTCAGGGAATACTGGTCGGTGGTGACATTGCCGCGCCAGGACGTTCCTGAGACCGACATGTTCGCTCCGCGCCGCATGGCGGCAATCAGGCGTTTTTCATCCGCGGCGCGTTCCACCCAGGCCCCGTCATCGCTGGTGAACAGCGAATATGTGTCCGAACCGATGCGTACTTTGGTCGTGCTGCCCTTTTTATAGGGATACCCGGTAATGACACTCACTTCCTGGCGCACTTTGGTTTTCTGCCAGTTGGTGACAAGAAAGAATATCGGATCCCGCCGGAGGTTTTTCGGTTCCCAAGCCGTCGGCTGGGTGACGGCAAAGCAGACCCTGCCAAGACTGGCATCTTGAAAGGCGTACACCGCCCAATCTGTATGTTCGCTCAGAAGTTTCGGTTCGGCAGCCCTGACCGGTACCGCCGAGGTTACCGCCGCAAAGCCAAATGCAACGGCCAGCCCGAAAAAGCTCTTTTTCAGTTTGCCCAAAGTCATGCCGAGAGCTTGTCCATTTATCACAGTTTACACCAGCTAACGCCGAACCATAGCCCGTATGGACCGGATATTCCTATAATGCAATACGAGACGTTTAGGATTTGTTTACGACGAGCATAAAAACCGGATTCGCGGTTAATTTCAAACTTTTGAGCAGAAACCGCCAATTTATCACCTGTTTTCACTGCGGTTGCGTGGTTTGCCATGGGCGTGAACCGGCAAATTTTCTTCCTCATCTTGCTTGGGACCGCCAAAATGTACCGGTGGGGCAGCAAACCGGCCCAGGGATTTGATGCGGTCGTACATCACGACAGCACCCGCCGTTGCCACGTTGATGCAGAATGACGTGGGTATGCGCACGATGTGATCGCAGCGGCCGGTCAACTCCGGTGACAGTGACCCTCTTTCCGGCCCCAATACATAGGCGGCGCGGGACGGATGGTGAAAACTCGGCAGATCGACAGCTTCCTCAAGGAGCTCTATGCCGACAATCTGACAGCCTTTTGGAAAATGCATGTCGTCGACGCTGTCCCAGGGAAAATACGGGATCTGTTCCGGCGTTCTTGACGTGTCGGAATAAGCTTCCCGGATCTTGTAGTGGGCGTTGATGGTGAAAATGTAACTTGCCCCGAAGGCGTGAGCCGAGCGCATCAGATTACCAAGATTCATGGGTTTACTGATGTTTTCGACACCGACTGAAAAATATCCGCGCACAGCTCAATCCGAATGTTGCCCGACCGCCTTGGCCATCCTGTCAAAGTATTAAAGACACAGGCCTGAATTGCCAACCCGCTGCACTGTTTTCAAACCGTTCGCCAGATGCTATGGCGCAGCACCAAGAAATTATCAGCTGGGAGCATGCCCGTGGCCAGAGCAATACTGTGTAAGGAGTTCGGACCGCCCGATTCACTGGTGGTCGAAGATGTCTCGACGCCGGAGCCCGGTGCCGGCGAGGTTGTTGTAAGTGTGAGGGCCGCGGCGCTGAATTTTTTCGACACACTGATTATCCAGGACAAATACCAGTTCAAGCCCGAGCGGCCGTTTTCACCTGGCGCTGAGCTTGCCGGTACAGTCAAGTCGACCGGCTCCGGTGTCACGGATCTGGCCATTGGGGACCGCGTCATGGCCTATACGGTCTGGGGCGCCTGCCGCGAGGAGGTCTGTGTCGCGGCCGATCAGATCGTGTCCCTTCCCGAAAAGGTCGATTTCGCTGCCGCAGCCGGTCTCACGGTGACCTATGGCACGACAATTCATGCCCTGGCCGATCGGGCAAAACTGGCTCCGGGTGAGACGCTGGTGGTGCTGGGTGCGTCAGGCGGTGTCGGTCAATCGGCGATAGAACTTGGCAAGATCATGGGCGCGCGGGTCATCGCAGCCGCTTCTTCCGACGACAAGCTCGCGTTCTGCAAGAAAATCGGTGCCGACGAGGTGATCAACTATTCGACCGAAAATCTTAAAGACCGGATCAAGGTACTGACCGATGGCCGGGGCGCTGACGTGATTTACGATCCGGTTGGCGGCGATTTTGCCGAACAGGCCCTGCGGGCAACCGCCTGGGAGGGCCGCTATCTGGTTATCGGCTTTGCCGCCGGCGAGATACCGAAGATCCCGCTCAATCTTGTCCTGTTGAAAGGCTGTCAGCTGGTCGGGGTCTTCTGGGGTGATTTCCTCAAACGCTCTCCTGAACGCCACACCCAGCACATGCAACAGCTCGTGTCCTGGTGCGAGACCGGCCAGATTGCGCCGCATGTACACAAAGCTTATCCGCTGGAAGAGACCGCGGTTGCGCTCAACGCCCTGGCAAACCGCGAAGTACGCGGCAAGGTGGTCATTCGGATGTAGGCGTGTCGTCCTTCTGAAGGGTGACGCGGGCCTTCTGGTGGTGCTCGTCCTTGATATGACCGGAAACCAGCCCGATTGCAGTGGCAATCACCGCGGCATCGTCGGTAAAGCCCAGTCCAAGGATGATATCGGGAACCAGGTCGGCCGGCATGATGAAATAGGCCAGTGCCGCCAGCAGAATGGCACGCACCCTGAGCGGTGTTTCAGGATCCATGGCACAATGGTATGCTGCCGCCAGATCCTGGGAAAACGGCAGATAGCCCGCAAACTTGGCCAGCTTCTTCCAGAATCCCCTCTTCACGCGGCGTTCGTTTCGCGCGATCGTTTCCGGCAGTTGGATCTTGGGACCCTTGAGATCCGGCCCCATTTTCTCGGCACTGGAAGGCATGGTCTTGCCGCTCCCGAATGAACACAGTTCCATCCCATATGGGAGTTTTCTGCAGAATTTCAAGTTTTTCGCAGGCAAATTGGCCCGGTGTTGCCTGGTGATCTGACCGGTGCTCGGAGGAGTTACAGGGCTCCGATGGCTGGCAATTCAAAAACAGGCTTCCCAAGACCATGGCACAAGTGGCACTAACACGGTTGAAAATTTGGTGCCTAAGAAAACGCAGGAGAAAGCAGATGGATCTTGGCGAAGGGATGAGCGCAATCGTCACCGGTGGCGCATCGGGTCTTGGCGAGGCAACCACGAGGGAATTGTCGGCAAAGGGTCTCAAGGTCGCGATTTTCGACATGAATGCCGAACGCGGCCAGCAGGTCGCCTCGGAAACAGGCGGCCTCTTCTGCAATGTTGACGTCACTGACGCCGGCAGTGTAGACGCCGGTCTGGCTGCGGCACGCGATGCCCACGGCCAGGAACGGGTGCTGGTGAATTGCGCTGGAATTGCGATTGGCGCCAAGACAGCTTCCCGCAACCGGGAAACCGGCGCGGTAAACCCCCATGATCTCGAAGCCTTCACCAAAGTGGTCACGATCAACCTGATCGGCACATTTCACATGTGCTCGAAGAGTGCTGCAGGTATGATGGACCTCGATCCGGTCACGGCAGATGGCGGCCGTGGCGTCATGGTCACGACCAGCTCGATTGCGGCCCAGGACGGGCAGATCGGACAGGTGGCCTACTCGGCGTCAAAGGGTGGTGTTGCGGGCATGACCCTGCCAATGGCCCGTGACTTGGCCCGCGACGGCATCCGTGTGGTGGCGATCATGCCGGGCCTGTTCT
The DNA here is from genome assembly GCA_021775835.1 of Hyphomicrobiales bacterium. Next base: position 6,643 of record JAJFHC010000260.1, read on the forward strand.
ACACACCCATGTTCGACGGCCTGCCTGAAGAAATACGCGATGCGCTTGGTGCCAGTGTGCCATTTCCGTCGCGTCTGGGCAGACCGGACGAATATGCTCTCCTCGTGCGCCAGATATGCGAAAACGACATGCTCAATGGCGAGGCGATCCGTCTCGACGGTGCCGTGCGCCTGGCGCCGAAGTAGGGTCGGTATCGGGCCTTCAGGCAGCAAAACGATCCATGGCCTTTGCCAGCTTGATGTCCTTTTCGGTGACGCCGTCGGCGTCGTGGGTCGCAAGGGTTACGTCCACGGTCCGGTAAACATTGAACCATTCCGGATGATGATCCATCTTTTCGGCAACCATGGCCACCCGGGTCATCCAACCGAAAGCGGCGTTGAAGTTCCTGAACTGGAATGATTTTGAAATGGCGTCGCGACCCTCGACTTCGCTCCAGCCGTCAAGACCATCAATCGCATCGCGGCGTTCCTGTCCTGCAAGTTTTGCCATAGCGCCTGTCTCCCGTTATCAATCGCATTCGTGATACGAACCTGCTGACCGGAAACTGCCATGACCGCGCCATCAAAGCCACCCTACAGAATTCTGTTCGTCTGTCTGGGAAATACCTGCCGATCGCCAACTGCAGAGGGTGTATTTGGCCAGATCATGGACCGCCGGGGAGCGGGCCATCTGGTTGACCTTGATTCCGCCGGCATCGGTGCCTGGCATGCGGGCAATCCGCCAAATCCGCGCGGCCAGGCGGCGGCCCTGACGCGAGGGTATGACCTGTCGGGCATCACGAGCCGGCAGATCACCACAGGCGACTTCGAGGCCTTCGACCTGATTGTCGCCATGGATCATCAGAATGTCACCGACCTGGAAGAGCGAGCACCGTCTGGTCGCCGTGATCGCATCAGACTGTTCTCATATTTTGTCGACGGTGCAGATTTTGTCGAGGTGCCGGATCCCTATCACGGCGACGAGGCCGATTACGAACACGCGCTCGACCTCATCCTGCTGGCCAGCGAAGGTCTGGCAGACCATGTGGAGGCGTCTTTCAAAAACTAGGTGCTGTTGCTGGCATCTGAACCCAGGGGAAAAACCGCTTCCACCGCATAGGGGCCGCCGCCATGGGGCGGTTTTGAGGAATAGAGGACGATGCGCTCAACCGTGAACGGAGGGCTTCGATAGAGACTGTGGCCCTGCAGGTAGCGTTCGACTTCAGCAAGCCGCGGGCTTCGGAGCCTGGCAAGCGTCACATGCGGCGTGAAGTTGCGGGTATCCGGTGGCAGGCCCAGCGACTGGGACATCCGTTCGTGGGAGAGTTGCAGATCGACCAGAGCCTGGCTTTTTTCGACGCCGGCCCAGACGGCGCGGGGCTTGCGGGTTCCAAACCGGCCGACGCCCTTCAGCGTCAATTCGAATGGACGAGACGCCAGACCGCTCAACGCTGACCTGATTTCAAGCGCCAGATCGCCGTCGACGTCGCCCATAAACCTTAGCGTCAGATGATGGCTCTCCTGGCTGATCCAACGTGCCCCCTCGATACCGCCCTGCATGAAGGCCAAGTCGAGCGATATGTCGGGTGGAATTTCAATCGCCGTGAACAGTCTCGTCATCGTGCGTCTGTTTCTCTATTCTGCCGTGCCGGAAAAACACCTGCCAACGTCTATCAGGGACAAGGGTTTGTGTGAGATTTGTGGATCTCCTCGATCTCGTTTTCCAGCTCTTCCGTCATATCGAGGTTGATACTGGCGATGTCGGTCTCGAGCTGCGCTATGGTGGTGGCGCCGATGATGTTTGACGTGACGAACGGCCGTGAGGTGACAAACTGCAGCGCTAACTGTGCGGGGTCGAGACCGTGCGCCAGGGCCAGATCGACATAAGCGGCAATCGCGCTGTTGGCGCTCGGGTTGTCATAACGCTGCATGCGGTCAAACAGGGTTTTGCGTGCGCCTTCCGGCAGGGCACCGCCCTGATATTTGCCGGTCAGGCATCCTTGTGCCAGCGGTGAATAGGCCAGTAGACCGACCGATTCGCGGAAAGCAATCTCGGCCAGGCCATCCTCGAATGTTCGGTTCAGCAGGTTGTAGGCATTCTGGATCGACTGCATTCGCGGCAGGCCATGAGCCTCGCTCTGGTTGAGAAACTTCATGACCCCCCAGGGCGTCTCGTTCGACAGGCCGACGGTGCGCACCTTGCCTGATTTCACCAGGTCCTCCAGCGCGCGCAGGGTCTCGTCGAAGGACACGAAGTCGCCGTTGCGTGGGGTGTTTTCGCGACCGCCGAACAATTCCATCGGGCGGTCCGGCCAGTGAAGCTGATAGAGATCCACATAGTCGGTCTGCAAACGCCTCAGCGATCCATCGATGGCTTCCACGATCTGATCCCTGGTCAGGCGAACCGGCGCGCCGGACGCCCTGATCCAGTTCATGTCGGTGCGGCCGGTCACCTTGCTGGCGAGGACGATGTCATCGCGCTTGCCGCGCGCCTTGAACCAGGTGCCGATGATTTCCTCTGTGCGGCCCGCGGTTTCTGCCAGGGGCGGGGAGGAATACATCTCGGCGGTATCGATGAAGTTGATGCCGTGCTCCAGGGCATAGTCCATCTGGGCATGACCTTCCGCCTCGGTATTCTGCTGACCCCAGGTCATGGAGCCAAGGCACAGGGCACTCACACGAATGCCGGAGCGTCCCAGTTCGCGATAATCCATTTCTCGGACCTTTTGTTGTTATGGGAGAGCTTGGGCTACGATTTAGCGCGCCGTGCCACGATTCGGGCGATCAGTTTTTCAACGAACGGTACGATCCGTTCGACGATGACATCCACGCCTTTCGCGTTCGGATGCATGCCGTCGCCGAGGTTGAGTTCAGGATTGGCGGCAACACCGTCAAGGAAGAAAGGATAAAGCAGGGCGTCGCGCTGTCTGGCAAGGTCCGGGTATATGGCGTTGAACGCATCGGCGAACTCGCGTCCCATGTTGGGTGGGGCGAGCATGCCGGCCAGAAGCACGTCGAGCTTGCGTTCTTCAAGTCTGGACAACAATTGGGCGAGACCCTTCCGGGTTGTTTCCGGATCGGTTCCACGCAAGGCGTCGTTGGCGCCCAGTTCGACAATCACGCCGTCGGTCTTTTCCGGCAATGCCCAGTCGAGCCTGGACAGGGCGCCGGAACTTGTATCTCCGGAAACGCCGGCGTTGTGGATACGCACGTCATGTCCGCGCTTGCGCAGGGCTGCCTCGAGTTTGACGGGAAACGCATTTTCAAGGGCCAGATTGTACCCAGCCGTCAGGCTGTCACCCAGGGCCACGATCAGGACTGGTGCCGTCTGTGCCCGGGCAGATGTGACGGGTTGCAGGAACAGCGTAAGGCATATGATCGTCGCCATCAGGCCAAACAGCCGCGTCAAGCCGTGCTTGACATTCGTAGGGGCTCCGCCATATCGGGTAGAGCGTGGGCGTACGGTGGTCGTATGCCGTACAAGACAGGTGTAGGTTTTATTGTCTGATCCCATAATCTTCCTCGATGACGTTCATCTGACGCTGAGCAGCAGCGCCGGTCCTGTCAATATTCTGCGCGGTATGGACCTTAGCATCAATGCCGGTGAGTCCATCGGAATGGTCGGCCCAAGCGGGTCGGGCAAATCGACCCTGTTAATGGCAATAGCAGGTCTCGAAGCCGTGACGTCCGGGACTGTAACCGTCGCCGGCCAGACATTGAACGGTCTCGATGAAGATGCGCTTGCCCTGTTTCGTCGGGATAACGTGGGTATTGTGTTTCAGTCTTTCCACCTCATTCCGACAATGACGGCGCTCGAAAATGTCGCCATCCCGCTTGAACTCAATGGCCGGTCGGACGCCGAAGCCCGTGCCCGGGACGGCCTTGAACGGGTTGGGCTGGGGCACCGGTTGACCCATTATCCCGGTCAGCTTTCCGGCGGCGAACAGCAACGGGTAGCCCTTGCCCGGGCGCTGGCATCAGGTGCCAAAGTCCTCCTGGCCGATGAGCCGACCGGTAACCTGGATCAGGCAACGGGGGAACAGATCATCGATCTACTGTTCGAAGTCCGGCAGGAGCGGGAAATGACACTGCTGCTGATCACGCACGACCACGCGCTCGCCGATAAGTGCGAACGGGTCGTTTCCCTCGCCGATGGTCAGATTGTCTCCGACGACCGCCAAGGCGACGTCGCGCAGCGGCAGGAAGCGGTGTGAGCGGCGGTCCGTTGTATCTGCGCCTGGCGCTGCGGGAGTTACGGTCAGGTACGCAAGGGTTTCGCATATTTCTGCTCTGCCTGATTCTGGGCGTCGCGGCGATCGCCGCCGTGGGATCGTTCTCCGC